>JACMJD010000496.1 GCA_014380825.1 Phycisphaerae bacterium
AATTCTGTGGCGACATGACGATGGTGCTCGGTTCGGACGAATTCAAATGCGCCGAGCGGATGATCAAGCTCGACATCGTGCAAGGCAAAGTGAAGGAAGTCGATTTCGATCTGCTCGAATCACCGCCGGGCGTCGTGCGGCGGATCTATCTCGCGGGCCTGGGGCCGGCGCACAAGCTCGACGCGGAAACCGTGCGGCAGGCGTGTGGGGCGGTGATGCGGACGGTGCGCAAGCAGCGCGTTACGCGCGTCGCGATCGTGCCTGCCGTCGTCAATCACGGTCGCGAAGCGATCGGCACGGAAGTGACGATCGAGGGCCTGCTGCTGGCGGCATTCGAATATCGCGAGTACCGCGGCACCGCCGGCAAGAGTGACGACGAGAACGGCGACGGGAAGCGCGCGAAGACTGCGAAGAAAAAGGATGAGTTGACTCGCATCACCATCCTGAGTTCGCAAAGTTCGCAAAAAGCAATCCGCGCTGCCGTCGATCGCGGGCAGTTGCTCGCGGATTCGCAGAACTACGCCCGCACGATTGCATTTCGTCCGGGCAACGACGTAAACCCGCCTCGGCTGGCGCAGATCGCGCGAGAGATGGCGAAGGAAGTCGGGCTTGATTGTCGCGTCCTGGACGAGAAAGAGATGAAGCGCCTTGGGATGGGCGGAATTCTCGCCGTCGGCGCCGGAAGTCCCGCTACGCCGCCCCGCATGATCGTGTTGCACCATCGTCCTGGCGGCGTGAAAGTGGCGCGCTCGCGCGCGAAGGTCGGCAAGCGAGATCGGCCGCTCTTGCTCGTGGGCAAAGCCATCACCTTCGACACCGGCGGCATCTCGATCAAGCCGGCGCTGAACATGCAAGGCATGGTGTTCGACAAGTGCGGCGCGATGGCCGTGCTCGGCGCGATGTGCGCGATCGCGAAACTCAAATTGCAAATGAACGTCGTCGGCATTCTCTCGTCGGCCGAGAACCACATCAGCGGCAGCGCGTATCGACCTGGCGATATCCTTCGTATGTACAACGGCGTGACGGTGGAAGTGACCAACACCGACGCCGAAGGACGGTTGGTTCTGGCCGATGCGCTGGCGTGGGGCATCAAAACCTACAAACCCGCCGCCGTTGTGAATCTCGCGACGCTCACTGGTGCGATGGTGATCGCGCTGGGCCATCAACACTGCGGTGTGATGGCCAACAATGATGATCTTGTCAACGAACTCGACGCCGCCTCCAAGCGCGCCGGCGAGCGTATCTGGCGCCTGCCGCTGCTCGATGAACACCGCGAGCTGCTGAAGAGCAACGTTGCCGACATCCTCAACAGCTCCGGACGGGACGCCGGAGCGATCAAGGGCGGCGCGTTCCTCAGCTACTTCGTCCCGCGCGACGGCAGCGTCCCCTGGTGCCACATGGACGTCGCCGGCGTGGCCGACACGGAAAAGGAACTTCCCTACTACGGCAAAGGCGCCACCGGCTGGGGCGTGCGAACGCTGGTGCATTGGGTTGAATCGCGAATCGAGAAGTAGTCGCGCCGATTGCACGCCCAAAGCCGGCGTGCTACGAATGTCACCATGGACTGCTTCGCCTGCGATCGCATCGAGCAAATTCGTCGCGGCGAGAATCCGCATTTCATCGCGGAGCTGCCTGAATCGTTCGTCGTCCTCGCGGACGAACAACCGTACGAAGGTTGGTGCATCCTGCTGCTGAAGGACCACCACGAGCACCTGGCGGGCTTGCCGCTTCAGCGGCAAGCAAAGTTGTGGGATGACGTCGCAAAGGTCGCGGGTGCGATCACGCGCGAGCTCAAGCCCGTTCGGATCAACTACGAGAATCTCGGCAACCAGTTGCATCACATTCACTGGCACGTGATCCCGCGTCACGCCAACGATCCGGATCCGAAGATGCCGGTCTGGACGCGCGTGCGGGAGGCGTTTCAGGTCTTCCTCAGCGCGGAAGCCGAAGCCAAGCTCATCGCGAGACTTCGTCGCGCTCTGCAAATAGGATGAGCTCATAGGACGACCGCCGCGCATGCTCGAGACATTCCTGATCCTATTGGCCGGCGGAGTGATGCTGGCGGTTGCGATTTCGAGTCCGCGCGATGTGACGCTCCAATGGCTTCGGCTGGCGGGTATCTTGGGACTTGTATTCTTCGGCGTTGGAATCTCGGTGTACTTGCGACGCGAGTGGTACCGAACACTGATCGATCGACGCGAGCTTCTGATCCCGTGCGCCGTCAGTGTCGGCGCGATCCTGTTGCAGCTCGCGTGCGCGCAGACGGTGCGACGGACCCTGCAACGATGCGCCGCCGCGATCGCGGTGGTTGCGACCATCGCGACGGCGGCCGTCGTCTTGCACGGACTGCCAGGCGCCCAGAATCGATCGATCGCGATCGAAGCGCTCACCTGCTTCGGTGTCGCGGCCATGTGCGGAATCGCGCTGATGGACATGCTGCTCGGCCACGCGTATCTGACGGCGGCGCAGATGACAATGGCGCCGTTCCGGCGGCTAAACTTCGCGCTCGCGGCGACGCTGATCGTTCGTGCGATCTGTGCGACGGTCATCGTGATGATCCTCCATCGCCGGATGCAGGTTGAATCGCTGTGGAGCATCCATGGCCTGTACATTGGCACGCGGTGGTTAGTCGGTTTGCTCGTGCCGGCTGTGTTCGTGTACATGGCGCACGACTGCATCAAGCGCCGCGCCACGCAGTCGGCGACGGGGATTTTGTATGTCGCGGGCGTGCTGATTTTCCTGGGCGAAATCGTCGCGCTGCAACTTGTTCGGGAGACGGGGTTGCCGTTTTGAAGAACGCTAAGCCGCAAGCGGCGGAAATGCTTGAAGAGTGTCCGAGTTGTGGCTGCCGGGACCTGTTCGTGCGCAAGGACTTTCCACAGCGCGTAGGCTTGGCGATCGTGCTGGTCGCGGGGATCGCGTTCCTGGTGCTCGCGGCGCGTCGAAACAATTTCTACCTCGGCGCAGTCGTGCTTATCGTGGCGTTGCTGATCGACGCATTGGGTTACTTTCTGGTTGGTCGGGTGACCGTGTGTTATCGATGCCGCGCCGAGTTTCGCGACGTGCCGATCAACCCGGCACACAGCGCGTTTGAGTTGTCGATTGCCGAGAAGTATCGCGGTGCCACGCCACCGCAACTCCATGGGTGAACAATGCAAGCAGCAGCAACGGTCGTCACACTGTTCTCGATCCTTTTCCCTGCGAAGACGTGGTTCGCGCCCGATCAGGCGCTGAACGTGCTCGTGCGCTCGCCGGATCAGCAGACGATCGTGCTCGTGCTGACCGATTTCACGGGCAAGCCGATCGAAGCGGTCGGCTCGGCGGAAATCACCGGCGAGCAGACGGTCGATCTGAAGCAGATGTTTCAGCAGATCCTCACGCCCACCACGTATGTGCTCTGGGCCGTGCCGAAGGGGAAGGCGATTCAGGATTTTGTCGGCACGCCGCTGGTGATTGGCGTGAGGAATGATCGTCGTCGCGATGCGCCGCCGGGCGCCCTGGTCATCAAGATCGAGCCGCTGTGTTACGCGCGGCTCAGCACGGAGAAGGGCGATGCGACGCTCGCGTTCTTCTACGACGTGGCGCCGCACGCCGTCGGAAATTTTATCTCCCTGGCGCGTGGCGGATTTTATGATGGCCTGACGTTTCATCGGATCATCCCCGGTTTTCTGATTCAAGGCGGCGACCCGCGCGGCGACGGCACGGGCGGCCCCGGTTACACGATCGACGCGGAATTCAGCGACCGCGAACTTCACGAAGGCTGCGTCGCGATGTCTCGGCAAGTCGATCCGCTGGAAGCCCAAGGCGCCATGCCGCGATACGAATTCGCAAACACGGCCGGCAGTCAGTTCTTCATCTGCCTGAATTACGAACGCACCAAACAGCTGGATCGCCGATATACAAACTTCGCCCGAGTGACCGACGGCTTGGACAAGATTCAGTCGATCGCGTCGGTTGAAACTCAGCAGGGCGACCGCCCCGCAACAACGCAGCCGATCCGCAGCATCACGATCCTGCCGGTGGAACCGGGGAGGAACCCATACGAGGCGGTGATGAACGTGAATATGCCGAAGCGGTGAGCGGGGCGACATGTTAAACCCTCCGTTTCTGGCGGACGCTGACGCTATGATGTAAAACCTATTCACGCCGTCGCCGCGGATGACGGCCGGGTGCGATGCAAGGGTTGGCTGCGAACCGGGTCAGGTCCGAAAGGAAGCAGCCCTAAGCAAACTTACCCTGTGCCGTCGTCATTCCGGTCGTCTTCCGCGGCGATTGCATTAGCAGAAAGGATGAAGGATGAAGGATGAAGGATGAAAGCAGGACGGCGACGGTCAGCAGTCCGCGTTGAACGAGAGGGCTGGAAAAGCAGTTCATGGGTGTGCGCAAGACGAGTTCGCCAATCGAAATTCGCCCTTCTGAATTGCCT
>JACMJD010000497.1 GCA_014380825.1 Phycisphaerae bacterium
TCGCCGTCGCGGATTTTCAGAGTCACGCCTCGCGCGAGCAGGCCGTGCTTGCGCAGCCGTCGCGCGACTTGCTCGACCTGGCCGAGAAGGTTGTCGCGCACGTGGTCGACTTCGATCAGATCGACGCCGAACGTTCTCTCCTGGCCGATGCTCTTCGCCTGGTGATCGGGCACGACTTCGCGCACGTCGTTGCCGATCGATAGTCGCAGGTAGCGGTCTGCTTCGATGCCGAAACGGTTGCGCAGGAAATCCGGATCGAGCTTGCGCAGGTCCCCGATTCGTTTCACGCCCAGGTCGTTCAGCTTCTTCGCGGTCTTCGGGCCGATGCCCCAGATGCGCCCGATGGGCAACGGCGACAGCGTCGCTTCGATGTTGTCGGCATCGATCGTCGTCAGCCCATCCGGCTTGTTCATGTCGCTGGCGAGTTTCGCGAGGAACTTGTTCGGCGCGACCCCCACCGAACACGTAATGCCCAGCTCCTTCTGCACGCGCCGGCGAATTTCCGTGGCGATGAAGTGCGGCGTGCCGAAGAGCTTCAGGCTGCCGGTGATGTCGAGAAATGCCTCGTCGATGCTGAGCGGTTCGACCAGCGGCGTGTAGTTTTCGAGGATCGTGAACATGCGGGCGCTGAGCTCGTGGTAACGCTCGAATCGCGTGGGCTTGATGATGGCTTGCGGACAGAGCCGCCGGGCGACGGACATGGGCTGGGCGCTGCGGGCGCCGAAGACGCGTGCTTCGTAGGATGCGGCGGTGACTACGCCGCGGTTTCCGATGCCGCCGACGAGGACGGGTTTGCCGCGACAGGTGGGGTCGTCTAATTGCTCGACTGACGCATAGAAAGCGTCGAGATCGACGTGGAGGATTGCTCGGGGCGATTCCAATCAACGTGAATTGTAGCAGGATGCCGCCCGCCGCTTCGCTCTGGGACGGCCGTGTGAAAAGGGATAGTTTTCAGCTTTTTAGACCGGTCATTGCTACGGATTCTACGAAGTACTTTTGCGCTGCGAAGAACAGGATGATGCACGGGAGCATGCAGACTACGCTGGCTGCCATGAGAAGCTGCGCGTCGGTCGTGCCGTACTGGCTTTTGAAGGCGTTGAGCGCGAGAGTGAGCGTGCGGTTTTCGGGGCTGTTGAGATAGATCAGCGGCGCGAGGAAATCGTTCCAGGCGCCGAGGAACGTATAGATGCAGACGATCGCGATCACCGGGCCGCTCAGCGGAAGCATCAGTTGCCAGTAGACGCGCCAATTACTCGCGCCGTCGATTCTCGCGGCTTCGATCAGCTCCTCGGGGATCTGCGAGAAGAACTGGCGGAACATGAACACGAAGAAGGGTGATGCCAGCCACGCCGGAATAATCAGCGGCCAGAACGAATCGATCATGCCCAGATAGCGGAACAGGATGAACACCGGGATCATCGTCACCTGTGCCGGCAGCATCATCGTGCTGAGCATGACCATGAACAAAATGCCGCGACCACGGAAGTTGAAGCGAGCGAAGCCGAATCCCACCAGGCTGCACGAAATCACTTGCCCCAGCACGCACAGCGTCGTGATCACCACGGTGTTGGCCAGCGCCGGGAAGAAATTCATCTTTTCGGGCGAAAGCGCCAGCGGATAGTTCGACCATTTCACCGACGCCATTGTGTTCGGCGGCGTGACGAAATCACCGGCGGCCACCTCGGCTTCGGTCTTTAGCGATCCATTGATCACGAAATAAAACGGCACGAGAAACGCCAGCGAGCCGAGCACGAGGATCGTGTACGCGATAATCTTGTGCGTGCGATCGATCGATTCGGTCGTCCGGTACTTCGGCTGCGTCCAAGTTGCAGCAGCGCCGGCGGCGGCGACCGTGGGTGGAGGCTGCGCGACGGTTTCGGTTGGCTGGGGGAGCTGTGATGTCGTCACGCTTTCAGCCCCTCGTAGTAAACCAGCTTCTTCGAACCGCGGAACACGAAGATCGTCAGGGCGAGGATGATCAGGAACAAGATCCACGCCATCGCGCTGGCGTAGCCCATGTTGTGGAATTCGAACGCCTGGCGGTAGAGGTTCAGCACGTAGAAGAGCGTCGCGTTGGCCGGGCCGGGGCCGGTCATGATGTACGCCTGCGTGAAAACCTGAAAGCTGCCGATGATTCCCATCACGACGTTGTAGAAGATCAGCGGGCTGAGCATCGGCAACGTCACGTTCCACAATTTCCGGCCAGCGCCGGCGCCGTCGATCGTCGCGGCTTCATAGAGAGATTGCGGAATCCCTTTCAAGCCGGCGAGGTACAAAATCATCCCGCTGCCTACGCCCCAGAGGCCCATGATCACGAATGCCGGAATTGCCCAGCGGGCTGCGTCGTTCACCGGAGGGTTCACCGTCTGATCGACGCCAAACCAGTTTGGCGGAATCGTGCCGACGACTTTCAGGATCGGCCGAAGGATCGCGTTGAACAGGCCGTAATCGTTGTTAAAAATCTGTAGCCACAGCACGGCCAGCGCCGCGCCGCTGATGACCGAAGGGACGAAGTACACCGTGCGGAAGATCGTGATACCGCGCAGTCGCATGTTCATCAGTAACGCGACGGCAAGCGCCGCGACCTGCGTGACAGGCACCGCAAGGATCACGAAATACGCGGTCACTCGCAGCGATTTGTAGAACGTCGCGTCGCCGGCGAGTTGCTTGTAGTTTGCCAGTCCCACCGAGTCCGCGCCGCTCACCGGCACGATCGCGCTCCAGCGCGTGAAGCTCAGCAGCAGCGACATGATCATCGGCCCGAGCGTGAGCAACAGGAATCCGATTACCCACGGCAGGATGAACGCATAGCCCGCGCGCTGCTGCGCACGATCGAGCGGCCCGAGCTGTTCGCGGCGTGATTTCAGAACGACGATCACGACCACCGTCACCAGCACGGCCGCCGTCAGGCTCATCACGACGTCCCAGCGCATCGGCTTCCATTCGCCGCGACGGATGGGCGAATCCAGCTCCGCGTGCCACATGCTCTCGATCTTCTTCGCGTTGGTCAGCGTGTCTTCCGTTCCAAGCTGAATTGAATCCTTGGTGTAATCGTCCACCAGGCGCGTCCACTCGGCTTCTCGCGGACTCTGCTGCAGCCGCGCGTACTTCAGCGCATCGAGAAAGACTTGTCCGTTGTGCGGTGTGATTTTCGGCGGCTTGAGAAAGTGATCCGACTCCGCCACCGATCGCAAGCTCGGCACGGCCACCGCCATGTGCGCGGACTGAATCTGTCCCTCGGTGCCGCAGAGGAACTTCATCAACTTGTAGCACTCATCCGGATGCTTCGCACTGTTGGACATCGACCAGGCGGTGTAATAAATCTGCGACGCCGGCGGCAAATCCTTCGCGTGCGGGATCGGCACGCAATCCCATTTGAAATTCGTGATCGTAGTGTAGCGCGGCACCATCCACTGTCCGATCGGGCCGACGCAGCCGATGTTGCCATTGAAGAATTCCTGTCCGCCGTCTTTGGATATGCCGGTGGGGTTGTAGACGGTTTGATCTTGCAGGCGCGTGCGCGCGATCAGCTTGAGCGCCGTTTGCGCGCCGGGTTCGTCGAGCGTGACGTCGCGAAAGTTCGGCGTGCCGTCGGGATGGTTGCCGAAGAATTCGCCGCCGCACGTCCAGAGCATGTTGCGGATCGTGTCCGGCCAGAGCTGGAAGAAACCACCGTAGACTTTGCGGCCTTTGAATGCCGGATTGTCGCTGAGCGCCGTGATCTTCTTCATCGACGCTTCAAATTCATCCCAGGTCCATCCGTCGTACGGCACCGGCACGCCTGCGGCCTTGAACAGATCGAGGTTAACGTAGAAGACGGCGGTCGTGAAATCCTTCGGCAAGCCGTAAAGCGGGCCGCGGCCGACGGTGGATGTGCTGACGTCGTACCGCCAGGCGTTGATGAGCAGCGGGTAGAAATCATCCTTCCACTGTTGCGGTTCGGTCGCGTAGTAATCGTCGATCGGGCGCACGAGCTTCATGTGCGCGAAATCGGGAAACAAATTCGGCGGCAGGTAAAACACGTCCGGCGGAGTGCCGGCGGCCATCATCGTCTTGATCTTCGCCGCGTAATCCGTGCCGCCGCTGTTGATGCGGATGATGTTGACGTTCGGATTCTGCTCCATGTACGACTTGACCAGCGTCTCGACAATCCCGTCTTCTTCCTTGTTACCCCAGTGCAAAACGGTGAGCGTGACCGATCGGCCGTGCGTCGCTTGGTAGCGGTTGACCGCGCGCCGACCGACGTCGATGAACGCCCACGCCACGATGAGTGACGCGGCAAGAGCCAGGACGATTCGAATAGCGCGGGCGATTGACATGATTGCGTGGCATGGGCGTCTCGCCCGTGCATTGGAAGCATTACGCGCACGGGCGAGACGCCCATGCCACGCACTAGTTCGATTTCTTCGACAGGATCATCGTTCCGTAGGGTTTCAACTCGACCCCGACTTTGCCATCCTTCGCCACGATCGGTTTCGCGTCCGGCTTCACGGTCGCCGTCGGGCGCGCATCAGCGCCGCTGCTGGCTTGCTGAATCGCGACCTGATCCGGATTCATCCAGTCGATCA
>JACMJD010000498.1 GCA_014380825.1 Phycisphaerae bacterium
CGGAAACTGGACCGGCGCGGGCGGCGCGAACTTCTCGGCCGCGAACAGTTGGAGCAACGGAACCGTGCCGGGAAACCTGACGGCCGTTACGTTCAACTCCAGCGGCGGCGGGAATACCAACATCAATCTCGGCGGGGCGATCAACCTGGCGCGCATCACGTTCGACACCATCAGCGCGGCCGCGCACACGTTTCAGGCGGGCGGCACGATCACGCTGAACTCTGGCGGCGGGATCACGATCACCAACACCGTCACCACGACGCAGACTTTCAACAACGCGTTCGCGCTCTCCGGCCCGACGATCTTCGCGAATTGGAGCGCGACGAACCTCCAGCGGCTTACGATCAACGGCCTGATCACGTCCGCCACTGCGACGCGAAATCAACTCGCACTCTTCGGCAACGGCAGTGGACACCTGAACGGCGCGATAAGCGACGGCGTCGGCACGATCGCGCTGTTCAAAACCGGCGACGGAACGTGGACCGTCAGCGGCAACAACACGTTTTCCGGCGAGACGTATATCGGCTCGGGAAATCTTCAAGTCGCGCACAACAACGCACTGGGATCGACCGTCGGCGGAACGACCGTCGCGAACGGCGCGTCGCTTCAGATCAACGGCAACGTGTCGGTCGGCGCTGAGCCGCTGTCCATCTCCGGCGACGGCGCGGGCGGACAGGGCGCGTTGCAACTGCTCGACCAAGTCGCCTCCGGCACGTTCGGCGGCGACATTGCCGTTATCGGCAATGCCAAGTTCGCCAATCGCAGTTTCAACAACGGCAATGTGATCTTCACGCTCGGCGGAAAACTTCGCGGCGGAAGCCCGACGTCTACGCTGACATTCTGGGGCAGCAACTCCAACCCCGGCTACTTTCGACTCGCGGGCAGCGGCAGCGATTACACCGGCACACTGTCGATCCTGTCGACGAAAGTCATCCTGGCCGGCGGCGATAACACGTTGTCGCCGGCGACCATCGTGAACCTCGACACGAATGGTCTCTCCACCAGCTTCGATGCCGGCGTGCTCGATCTGAATGGCACAAATCAGACGATCGCCGGCTTGACGAACGTAACCCGCGCCACGCTGCCGCGCATCGTCAATCGGGCCAACGGCTCGTTTAAAACGTTGACGATCAACGCGACCAACAACTTCTCGTTCGCCGGCACGATTCGGAATGACACTGGACAGATCGCACTGACGAAAACCGGCGCCGGCAATCAGATTCTCAGCGGTGCGAACACGTACACCGGTGGAACGACCGTCAACGGCGGGACGCTTACGCTCACGAATGTTCTTGCGGTGGGCACCGGCACGCTTGGCGTGAACGCGGGGCGCGCACTGTACATGTCGGGATTGCCGACCGCGGCGAAGCACGCGTCGATCCATGTCGTCACATCCTCGGGTGCGATCGACTTGAACGATAATGATCTGATCGTGGGCGCCGCAAAGCCGCAAGCGGCGGTGGAGGCGTTGGTGGTCGCCGCGCGAAATGGCGGCGCGTGGGATGGTGGCGGGCTGACGAGCACGTCGGCGAAGAATCATTCGACTCACTCCACCACGCTCGGTGTGATGAGCGGCGCGGAGTACATTTCGTTCCACGGCGCCGGCGCGATCTTCGGCGGGCAGTCGATCAGCGCGGCCGACACGCTCGTCAAGTACACGTGGTACGGCGATACCGATTTCTCCGGCATCGTCGACTTCGACGATTACGGCCGGATCGATACTGGCTTCAACAACGGCTTCGTCGGCTGGACCAACGGCGACTTCGACTACAACGGCATCGTCGACTTTGACGATTACTCGCTCGTCGATCAGGCGTTCAACACGCAAACCGGCTCGCTTCGTAGCGTCCCGGAACCGAGTGGATTGATCCTGATCGCCACGGCTGTATCGACGATGCTCGTACGACGACGACGCGTCGATAATCGGCAGACAATATGATTGACCCTCCCACCTCGATTCAACACAATCGATTGTGACGGCCTTTATCGAGTGCCTATGAGTCGAGTTACGCTTCAGGATGTCGCCGCTCAAGTTGGCGTGGACCGCAGCACGGTCTCGCGCGTCCTGAGCAACAAGGCCGCCGAGGGCGGCATCAGCAGCGAGCTGGCGGCGCGGATCGTCAGTAAGGCGCGCGAGCTCAACTACATCCCGAACACGTCCGCCCGCGCGATTCGCATGGGGCGATTCAATTGCGCGGCGCTGCTGATGAGCACCGTGGCCGGGCGAAGTTATCTGCCGAGCCGGTTGCTGGATGGAATTCACGACGGTCTGGCGGCGGCGGATATGCATCTCACCGTCGCCAAGATTCCTGACGAGACGCTGAACAACGAAGACTACGTCCCCAAGATCCTCCGCACGCTGATGGCCGACGGCGTGATCATTAACTACACGAGCCATCTGCCGGAACATCTGGTCAAGATTGTCGATCAGCGAAAATTTCCGGCCGTGTGGATCAACACGCGGCGAGAAGTGGACGCGGTGTATCCGCAGAACTTCGAAGCCGCGCGCGAAGCAACGAAGCGACTGCTTGAAGCGGGGCATCGTAAGGTCGCGTATATCGATCTGTGCGCGGGCGAACGAGAGCTTGCCACGGCGCACTTCAGCGCGACCGATCGGCGGAATGGTTACTTCGCCGCGATGAAAGCTGCGGGCTTGCCGCCGCAGGAGCTGCGGCCGATCAATGCGTGTACGACGTTTGAGGCCGAGCACAAATTTGTGGCTGACCTGCTTCGCCGGCCCGATCGTCCGACGGCGCTGCTGTGTTATTTCTCGGTGTTCGTGCCGGCGATCCTTCGCATGTCCGCCGAGATCGGGATTAGGATTCCGCAGGACCTGTCGATCGTCACATTCGCCGCCGACAGCGACCGCGAGCGCGGCACGCCGGTGAGCGCGATGCTTGAACCGCACTATGAGATGGGTCTTGAAGCGGTGCGATCGCTCTGCGGCAAGATCGATGCGCCGCACCGCGCGGTGAAACCAAACGAGTTGAGCTTCATCTGGCAAGACGCCGGCACTTGCGTGGCGCCACAGCACGCTTCGCGGTAGCCGTCTTTGTTTCACGCAACGACGCACAAGCGGGTAGGATTTCCGCCGATGTTCTACTTCCTTCCCTTGCTGCTCCTGTTCATGACCGCCAGCCCTAACACTGCGATTATCATCACGCCAAACGAGCACACCTTCCGCGTGCATCAGCGAGCGCAGTGGAAGATCCTGCTGCCGCGCGATTACGCGAACCCGTTCGATCCAGATGAGATCGCCGTCGATGCGAGGTTCGTCGGGCCGGATGGGCGGGAGCTGGTTGTGCCGGCGTTTTGGTTCATTCCCGGGCGTATCGAAAGCGAACCAACCACGCGCGTGGCAACAGACGAGCAGTTGAGGCAGGCGAGCTTCACCGTGCGATTCGTGCCGCCGGTGCCGGGTGCATGGAGCATGATGGTGAAAGTGCGCGATACGGAACGTACGCAGCGATCCGCACCGATTTTTTTCGAAGTCAAACCCGCGCCACCGGGCTCCCGCGGTTTTGTCCGGCGATCTCCGAAGACTTCCCACTACTTCCAATTCCATTCCGGCGAACCATTCTTCATGATCGGCCCGAACCTCTGCTGGGCGAACGAGCGGGGGATCGCGCAGTATGATGAGTGGTTCGAGAAGCTGACCAGCAACGGCGGCAACTTCGCGCGGATCTGGATGTCGCGGCCAAACCAGCTCTTCGAAACGAAGAAGCTTGGCGTCAACCGATACGACCAGGACGGCTGCGCGTTTTACGATGCGCTGTTCGAGACCGCTGAGCGGCACGGCGTGCATTGCATGCTCACCTTTAACAACTACCGCGACCTCGTCGATCGCGACATGTGGGGCCCAGCCGAGTGGCCAAACATTCCACATAACGCAATCAACGGCGGCCCGTGTACGCGGCCGACGGATTTCATCAACTCTGAAATTGGGCAGAAACTTTATCGCAATCGACTTCGTTACATCGTCGCGCGATGGTCGGCGTACACGTCCGTCGCGTGCTGGGAATTCTGGAACGAGCAGACGTTCACCAACGTCGACATCCCGCCCGCCTGGACGCGCGACATGGCGCGTTATCTCAAGTCGATCGATCCGCATCAGCATCTGGTGAGCACCTCGTTCGGCGCCAACTCGCAGCACGAAGTCTGGGCGATGCCCGAGATCGATCTTGCCCAGGAGCATCAGTACTTCGGCGAAGGCGTGCGCGATGCGTCCGCGCCGATCAGCGCGATGGCGCGCTCGCTGTGGGAGAAGTTCGACAAGCCGAGTCTCATCGCCGAGTTCGGCATCGCCGGGGAAGGATCGGACATCAAGTTCGATCCCGACGGTATCGGCACGAACATGCACAACGGGATGTGGGCGAGCATGATGTCCGGCTCCGCGGGCGTGGGAGCGATGTGGTGGTGGGACAATTACATCGATCCGAAAAACCTCTGGTACCAGTTCTACGGCATCTCGCAGTTCGCGAAGCAAATCGACTGGATCAACCAGCGATTCGAGCCGGTTACCCTCGCGCCGATCATGTCGGACAGGTCGCAGCCAGAGATTTTCGCTGACCTGATCATTCGCAGCGCCGGCGGATGGGGAAAGAGTCATGGCAAGCCGATCGCTGTGCTGCCGAACGGACAGACGTCGCTCGGCCTGCCGCAGTACATCTACGGAACCGAGCAGCCGAGATACCGGACGCAGACGATCCTGAACGTCGGGATTCCGCAGCCGACGAAGATGGTTGTGCGCGTGGGAAAAGTTTCGGATGCGGCCGTGCTGCGGGTAGTCATCGACGGTGAACCGACCAAAGATTTCGCCTTCAGCGGCCTGCCTGGCGCGCCGGGGCAAACGAAAGTGGAAAGGCATCCGGAAGGAAAATGGCAGGCGGAATTTCATCAGGATTGCGAACTGGAAGTCCCCGCCGGCAAGCACGTGATCGAGCTGCGGAATGAAGGCAACGACTGGCTGGCGATCGAAGCAGTAACGTTTCGCAGCGCGCGATCTTCGCAGTATGCGGATCTGGAAACGTACGCGATGAAGAATGAGGCATCCGGCGATGTAATCGCCTGGCTGCATGATTCCGAATCGAACTGGTTCAACGATCGCGCGAAAAAGATGCCGCGGACGATCAGCGGCGCGCGCCTGAATCTTTCGGTGCAATCGGGCAAAACGTATCGCATCGACTGGTGGGACACGTGGAAAGGCCGCGTGATCGAATCGCGCGAAATCACGGCGACCGGCGGCGGCGAGCTGCAACTTGAAATTCCGCCCGTTCACCGCGACATTGCACTGCGGGCGACACGCATCGGATCGTAAAGCAACATGCGGCGAAAACGACGAGGACAAATTCCCCTGTGGATGGCGATCTGTCTCGCGGTCGCGCTGGTCATCGCACTGTCGATCTGGACGATCGCGCAGAAGAGCGAGCAGACCGAAGATGGCCGGCAGGCAATCGTGTTCTGGGGCAGCACGACGCAGCTTGGCGAAGAAATCCAAACCGTTATTCATCGCTTCGAAGAGAAGAATCCGGAATACCGCGTGATCATGAGCAGCGCCGCCGCGCGCGATCTTACCGGCGACGCGCAGCGCCTGATGTGCGCGGTGGCGGGGAAGGTGCCGCCGGATGTCGTGTACTTCGACCGTTTCGCGATCGGAGAATGGGCCGCGCGCGGGGCGCTGCTGGATTTGCGTCCGATGATCGATCGTCAGAATTCGCGCGATCCGAGTCGCATCAATCTCGACGACTATTACGAATTCGCGGTGGGTGAAGCCAGCTATCGTCCGCCGGGATCGAGCGAAACGCCCGGTGTTTACGGCGTGCCGGTGAGTACCGACATCCGCTTCATGTTCTGCAATGGCGATGTGCTCCGACAAGCGGGTTACGTCGACGAGAAGGGCGAGCCCAAGCCGCCGAAGAACTGGGACGAGCTGCGCGATTACGCCAACAAGCTGACGCTCTATCGCGTCCCGGGTAACAAGGCCAGCGGCATTTCGCGGCTGGGCTTCGCGCCAAACAGCGGCAACAGTTGGCTGTACATGTATGCCTGGCAAGCGGGCGGCGAGATGATGAACCCCGAGCGCACCCAAGTGACGATGACCTCGCCGCCGGTCGTGCGCGCGCTGCGATACATGACTGACGTCTACGACGACCTGGGCGGCGTTGGTCAGGTGAAGAGTTTCGAAGAAGCACAGCAAGGCGGCTCGCTCGATCCGTTCCTGCTCGGTCGCCTGGCGATCAAAATCGACGGCAACTGGTCGATGACGAACATCGCGGATTGGAAATCCGACATGGATTTTCTGGTCGCCCCCGCACCCCTGCCGCAGGATCAGATCGACAAAGGAAAAGATCCGGTCGCGTGGTCCGGCGGATACGCGCTGGTGATCCCATCGACCGCGCGGCAAAAGGAAGGCGCGTTCAAGCTCATCCAGTTCCTGCGCAGTTGGGAAAGCATCCAGATGCTCGAGCAGGGCAATCGCGAGCAGCGCGAGGCCGAGGGAAAAATCTACCTGCCGCGCATCGAGGTGAACCAGGTTTTCGCCAAGCGGTTGTTTCAGTCGGCGGTGTTCGACAATGCGCGATTGCCGCAAACGTATAAGCGCGCATACGCGATGATTCTCGATCTGCTGCCGCACACGCGGATTCGTCCGGTGACACCGGTGGGGCAGTTGTTGTGGACGAAACATGTGAACGCCTTCGACGCGGCGGTGCGTCACGGTTACGCGGAAGAGGCTAAGAACAGCGGGCGCGATGAGATCGAGCTGGCGCTGCAAAAGAATCAGGAGATCGTGCAGGCGGAGCTGGATTCGATCACGCAACCGCCGCCGCCGCACATGGTGAACTGGACGCCGTATCTGTGGCTGTATGCGCTGCTCGTGATCGCGCCGTTCGTCGCGATGTGGCGGACGTATAAGAAGCGTCGCCGAGAGTACGGCTATCGCGCGCGGGAAGTCGGCGCCGCCTTGCTGTTCGCTTCGCCGTGGATCGTCGGCTTCACGGTTCTCGTCGGCGGACCGATCCTCTTCAGCATCGTTCTCAGTTTCTCACGGTACGACGTGCTGAACCCGGCGCGATATGTCGGCATGAGCAACTTCACCGGCGTTATCACCGACCCCACGTTCTACAAGAGCCTGTTGAACACGCTCTACATGGCGCTGGCGATTCCGCTCGGAATGATCATCAGCCTGGCGATCGCGCTGCTGCTGAACCGCGCGGTTGGCGGGATCGGGTTTTATCGCGCGGGCTATTACATGCCCGCGATCGTCCCGCTCGTGGCGGCGAGCCTCATGTGGATCTGGATCCTCAATCCAAACTACGGCCTGATCAACAGCGCGCTGGGCTGGCTGTACGACACCTGGCTGTTTCACGGCCTCGAAGGCTTCATCAGCAACTTCACGGCGGAGCCGTTCAAGTTCAGCTTGCCGCTTTGGCTGCAGCACGAATCGTCGAGCAAGCCGTCGCTCATCCTGATGAAACTCTGGGGCGCCGGCGGCGGGATGATCATCTGGCTCGCGGGGCTTCAGTCGATCCCGGGCGAGCTGTACGAAGCCGCGCGTGTCGATGGCGCCGGCCCGTGGCATCGGTTTCGGCACGTCACGATTCCGATGCTCAGCCCGTACATCCTCTTCAATCTGATCATCGGGCTCATAGGGACGATGCAGATTTTCTCCGAAGCGTACATCATGACGCCCAACGGCGAACCGTTCGGCTCGACGTTGTTCTACGCGTACTACCTCTTCCAACAGGCGTTCCAATTCTTCCGCATGGGCTACGCCAGCTCGCTGGCGTGGATTCTGTTCATCGTGGTCCTCCTGCTGACGCTGCTGCAACTGTGGCTCAGCAAGAAGTGGGTTCACTATGAACAAGCGTGATGCGGGCGATGCAGTATCCGAGGTCCGACTGACGGACCGCTCGCGCAATCGGAATCGAAGATTCGCCGGCTACGTCGTCCGTCGCGGCTGGCTCCATCTGGTACTCCTCACGGGTCTCGGCATCTTCACGTTCCCGTTTCTGTGGATGCTCTTCACCAGCATGAAGACCGACGACGAGCTGACCGGTCCGAACTGGATGCCGGCCGTGCCGTCGTTTAAGTCCCATTCGCCTTATGTGCTCGATCCGCCGGAACCGATCAAACCGATCGGCGTGGCCGAGGCGGATTGGATTGCGGCGCTGCCGAACCTGCTTCAAGCGACGCGCGAAGCGGTTGTGGTCACGAAGGAAAAAGCCGACGCCGTCGGCGTGAACGCTGACGAGTATCGCGACTCCGCTGCCGCGATCGTCCTGAATCGCGCCGTCGCGCGCGTGCCCAGCGCGTTGTGGGGGACAGCTCCACTGCTCGACGGATATCGCAAGCTGCTCACGCCCGAGCTGATCGGTAATGCGCTAGTCGATCGGCTTGCCGTTCTTGAAATTCGCGGCCTGCTGATGCGCACGAACGATGCGCACATCACCGAGCTCTGCAACGCCAAAGATGTTTCCCGTCGTTGGAAGGTTGAGTCGGGCAACGGACAGATTCAGACGAAGGACGACGGCGCGGCCTTCCTTCGCTACAAGTTCGATTCGTCGAGCGACGCCCCCGTTATCCTGCGGCTGGACTTCGATTCGCCCGCCGACGCGGAAGATCTGCACAAGCTGATTTTCAGTTTCGTCGCCGACAACAGTTGGCATCGCGTCGACTCGACGCTTCAGATCGGCGAGCGAAAGTTCGCCAGCGACCGCAGCACGTATTTCGCGCAGGCGCGCGCGGGCAGCATGCTGTTTCAGCCGCCGGGGTTTGAAGACGACACGTTCAAAGCGAAGAACTGGGTGCCGATGTTGCCGCAGGCGAACGCCCCGAGCGCCGCGCCGGGCTCGCGCAATGCGACGCTGCGATTGATCATCCGCCCCAGCTCCACGCTCCAGGCGATCTACGGCAAGGTCACCTTCAACTACTGGCGCGCGTTTCGCCAGGTTCCGTTCTGGAAGTACGTCGGCAACAGCCTGATGCTGGTCGCGCTGTGCACGCTGGGCACTGCGTTCAGCAGCACCTTCGTCGCGTATGCATTCGCGCGACTGCAATGGCCGGGTCGGAGCGTGGCGTTCATCTTGCTTCTTTCGACGAAGATGCTGCCCGGACAGGTCACGATGATCCCGTCGTTCATGATCTGGAAAACGCTCGGCTGGTACAACACGCTCAATCCGCTGTGGGTGCCGTCGTGGCTGGGCACGGCGTTCTTCATCTTCCTCATGGTCCAGCACATGAAGACGATCCCGCGCGAGCTTGAAGAGGCCGCGCGGATCGACGGGCTGAACGCGATCCAAACCTGGTACTACATCATCCTCCCGCTGGTAAAACCCGCCGCCGCCGCGATCGCGATCATGACCGTCATGGGCGCCTGGAACGAATTCATGGGCCCGCTGGTTTACCTGCGCGATCAGGCGAAGTTCCCCTTGAGCCTGGGCCTGTTCGGCATCCGCGCCGATCAATCCACCGGCGCGAACGACTGGACGATGATCATGGCGGGCAACATCCTGATGACGCTGCCGGTCATCCTGATGTTCGTCGTCTTCCAGAAGTACTTCGTGCAAGGCATGGCGATGAGCGGAATGAAGGGATGACTTTCCTGTGGCATGGGCGCCTCGCCCGTGCATTCGCGGCTCGAGCCGCAAGCGCACCGGCGAGACGCCCATGCCACGATGCTACTTCGTTACGCTCAACCCTGTGATCCGCACGCTCTTCCCGGCTTCGGGTGCTTGAAGCACCAGGATGACTTCATCCTGCGCCTCCAGTGGCGGCGTGGCGCACATCGTCCGTTCGCCGAACACGCGAATGGGATAATTGTGCGTCAGACTTTTGTTCCAGAGGAAGATTCCCGGGTCCAGCTTCACTTGCAGCACCGCACGCTTGCCGACCAGTTCCGGCGGCACGACCAGCGGAACGCGCACGCCGATGCTGTGCTTGTCGGGATTTGATTTCACGTCGATGCGCAACACGGATTCACCTGCGGCATTTGTCTCGGCGACGACATCAAACTTCGCAGCCTCGCCAGGCTGATTCATCGGGTCCCGCACAACCCAGGTTGAAACATCGGCCGCATTGTTCGCCCGGGCCGCGCCATTCGCGGCGGCGGCGGTCGCGCCTCGGATCAAATCTACGCCGCGCGAAACCGGCGGGTTGTCGAGAATGGCTTTGGCGTGCTCGTTGAAAACTCGGCGGATCTTGAATTGATCGTTGTCGAGCCACCCGCTGTCCATTTGTGTCACGAGCAGGTCGACCATCACGTTGCTCTTGTCGTCCATGATGAACGTATTCGCGAGCGTTCCGCTGCGCACATCGAGCCGGCTGAACTGCATGATCTGGCAGTTTTCCATCTTCACTCTATGTTTCTCGCCCAGCAGTTTCAGATCGTCGAACTGGCCCCAGCAGTCTTTGAAGTGATAAGCGATCCCGTCTTTCGGCGTGATGACTTCCATCCAGTTGTTGATCCACGTGACGGAACCTTCCACGTAAAAAGCGACCGCCGGCTTGCTGCCGCTTTCGATGATGCAGCCGCTGATCGTGTTGCCCGCGCCGCGCACGGTGAGCCGGGCGGGTTCGCAGGCGAATTCCTTGTCGCCGTCTTCGCCTTCGGTGTTGATGCGATCGATGAGATTGGCATTGCCGAAGATCGTCGCAGCGCCGCCGCCATAGTTGAGGACTTTGATATTCTGCAGAACGCAGTCCTGGCTGTAGGCGTCAAGTCGGATCGCGAAATGGCCTTTGCCGCTGCGAAGGTGCAGGTTCTCGAGGCGGCAGTTGCTGACGTTCTTCACCGTCTTCGCATCAAGGCTGATGCATTCGCTGGTGGGGGAGAAGATCTTCATCTCGCGCACCACCGCGCCGGTGTTGTATCCGTGGCCGAAGAGTGCGATCAGGCTGATGGTCGGCGCGTCACCGCGGCCGAGCAGGTAGGTGCCTTCGCCTTCGCCGACAAGCTGGATCGCCGACGGTAGTCGCAGGCTGGTCACGTTAAACGTTCCGCGCGGGATATAAACGACGCCACCTCGCGCCGCCACATCGTTCGGGACAGGAATCGAGTTGATCGCCGCCTGAATCGCGGCGGTGTCGTCGCGACGATCGTCCGGAACGGCGCCGAACGTTTTCACGTTCACACCATAGCCCGAGGTATCGGCCGGCGCAAACTGCGGTCGACGAGCTTGCAGCGGGTCCTGAATCATTTGGCCTGTTGCAATCTGTTGCACTGTGATGCATGCGATGAGCGCCGCCGCCACGGGCGCAATCTGAAAGCCAGATGAGAAACGGGTTCGTTTTGTGACTTCGCATTCACGCTGCGCCGTTTGGGTTCGTTTTGTCATTTCGCTTATCTCCGAGCTGCCGCAGTGTATGACTCGCGGCTTAAGTCGCCAGCGTCGCACGCGCGCGCCTGCGCAATACCTGAAGGCGCTGCGCAAATGCTCACGCGGCGCGCAGCGCAAGAGCGCAAAACGACTCCCGCGAACGAATTTCGCGGGAGAAAAATTATATTTTCGTGTTTTGGTTGTTGCGCGCGGCGCGAAGTTCTGGCGCAGTGCAAGGAAAGGAATGGAGTACAAGCTCGCGCTTCGCGCTCGTTACGGGATCTTCGCGTACCGGCGTTCAGCAGCCTCGAAGCCGGCATTCAGTGCGTTGGTGATCGTGATCAGAAACGTGCCGATGCCGAAGCCGATTGCGAAACAAACGTTGGAAATAACGCGCTTTAGAAACTGCATGATTCCTCCTGAAACCAATGCAACTCGCCAACAGCCAGATAACGTTGGATTGCTCGTGAGGAGCGAATCCCAATAACCCAGCGTGAACATGCCACGCGACTGCGAGAACGGTCAACGTATAAAATGCGCGGAATTTGGAGGAAAGACAGAGAACCTGAAGCAGGCGAGGTGTAAGTGTTGGGCATTGTACGAGTTGCGCGCGCCTTGAACGGGATCCGGGTCTTCGCAGCTGCTCAGACACCGGCGTGGGGCCCCTAATGGTCTGAACTCTGACCTCTGAACTCTGCCACTATTCTTGGTACGTCCGTTGCATTTTCGTTCGCATCGTCGCGCGGGGCGGTTCCTCGCGCACATTCGTCGCTTTATGTCGCGAACGGGAGCATCGCATGTCCAAGGTGGCAGAAAAGAATGGGCGCTCAGCGCACGGCCGCGCCATGGCGTCTCAGAAAAATCGCCCGGCACAGCAGCAGCGCCAGCAGCCCGGACGCGAAACGGAAATGACCCCGCGACCCGAATCGCGGGCGCGGTTCTATCGGCCCGCGGGGAAGTTGAAGGGGAAAGTCGCGCTGATCACCGGCGGCGACAGCGGTATTGGTCGCTCCATCGCCGTGATGTTCGCCATGGAAGGCGCGGACGTCGCTATCGTTTATCTGAACGAACACCGCGACGCCGGGGAAACCAAGCGCCTGGTCGAAGCCGAAGGCGAACGCTGCATCCTGATTCCCGGCGACATCGGCGACGAAGCCTTCTGCCGTAAAGCCGTTGAACAGACCGTTCGCGAGCTGGGCCATCTCGATTGTCTCATCAACAACGCGGCCGAGCAGCATCCGAAGAAGTCGATCGAAGAAATCACCGCGCAACAACTCGAGCGAACGTTCCGCACCAACATCTTCGCAATGTTCTTCCTGACCAAGGCGGCCGTTAAGCATCTGAAGGAAGGCTCGACGATCATCAACACGACGTCCGTGACCGCATATCGCGGCAGCGCCGGGCTGCTGGATTACGCGTCGACCAAAGGCGCGATTGTCGCGTTCACGCGATCGCTTTCGGAGAATCTCATCGACAAGGGAATCCGCGTGAACGGCGTGGCGCCGGGCCCGATCTGGACGCCGTTGATTCCGAGCACATTTCCGCCGGAGAAGGTGAAGAATTTCGGCAAAGACGTCCCGATGAAACGCGTCGGCCAGCCGGACGAAGTCGCGCCGTGCTACGTCTTCCTCGCGTCTGAAGATTCCTCGTACATCAGCGGCCAAATCTTACATCCCAATGGCGGTGAGCCGGTGGAGAGTTGATTCCTCGGTTGAAGTTTCACGGAAGGACCCGTTCATGCGAAATGCGATGCTGTGCGCCCTGGCGCTTGTGACGCTCGCCGGTTGCCAGACCTTCGAGCGGGATGCGCCTCGCGCGCGGACGAACGATCGCCAGCGGTTGGATGATGCGCAACTGGCGCGCTCGGCCGACCCGAGCATTCGATCCATCGGGAATCTGGAAACCGTCGCGCTGATCAGTGGCCCCATGCCCACCGGCGTAACGGTCTCGAAGAACGGCCGAATCTTTCTCTGCATCCCGCGGTGGGGCGATCCGGTGGATTTCACGGTCGGCGAGCTTCGCAACGGCAAGCTGGTACCGTATCCCAATATCTCAATCAATCGACTGAACAACGAGAATCAGACCGACGGGCTCATCTCAGTGCAGAGCGTGGTGGTCGATCAGGAAGATCGACTCTGGATTCTCGACACCGGCAGCATCAACTTCAGCCCGGTGAATCCAGGCGGGCCGAAGATGTTGTGCTTTGATCTGAAGACCGATCAGATCGTGAAGCGAGTGAACTTCCCGGAAAACGTTGTGTTGCCGACGTCATATCTCAATGACGTGCGCTTCAACCTGACGATGGGCAAGGAAGGCGTCGCGTTTATTACTGATTCATCTGACAAGGGCCCCAACGGAATCATCGTGGTCGACCTTGCCAGCGGTGAGAGCTGGCGGAAGCTGCACGATCATCCGTCGACGAAGGCGGACCCAAACTTCGTCCCAAGCGTCGAAGGCGAGCCGCTGAAAGCCCGACCCGGCCCGGGCCAGCCCGAAGCGACGATGAAGATCGGCGCGGACGGCATCGCGATCTCGAACGACGGCCGAACGCTTTACTATTGCGCGCTGGCGAGTCGTCGCACTTACAGCGTCAGCACCGACGCGCTGGCGGACGGAAAAATGAGCGACGAGGAGACCGCCAAGTCCGTGAAAGAAATCGGCCCGCGCGATTTCGCATCGGATGGCTTGTTCACCGACTCGAACAACAATCTTCTGTTGACCGATTACGAGAACAACGCCGTCCGCCGCCGCGACACCAACGGCGAGCAATCGACGTATACAATTATCGCGCAAGATCCTCGACTGATCTGGCCCGACACCTTATCGATGGATGCGCAGGGAATGGTGTACGTGATCGCAAATCAACTGAATCGGCAGCCGCGGTTTCATGAAGGCAAGGACCTGCGCAAGCAGCCGTACGCGTTGTTCCGCTTCAAGCCGGACGATCGCCAGCGGCGCGTGGCGTTGCGATAAGTCTTCTGTGCAAGGAGTGTTTGTTCCAACTTGAGTGAATCACCTGTTATCGAAAAATCGATTGAGCACGCGAAGGAAGCGCGCCTCCGATACGTCACCGACGAGACGCCCGGGATAACGCGAAAGCGCGCAGGAAAATCGTTCAATTACTTCGCCGTGAGCGGCAAGAAAGTCCGGGACGCTGACACGCTGGCGCGCATCCGCGCGCTGGTGATTCCGCCCGCCTGGACCGACGTCTGGATCTGCCCCGACGAGAATGGCCATCTTCAAGCCACCGGGCGCGATGCGCGCCGGCGAAAGCAGCATCGATATCACCGGAAATATCGCGCTGTACGGGATGAGGCGAAATACGATCGCATGATCGACTTCGCGAAGTCGCTTCCCAAGATTCATCGCGCCACCGCGAAAGATTTGAAACGGAAGGGCCTGACGAAAGAACGAGTGTTGGCCGCGCTGATCCAAGTAATGCAGAAGACGCTGATCCGCGTCGGCAATGAAGAATATGCCAAGCAAAACGATTCCTACGGCCTAACTACGCTCAAAGACAAACATGCTCGCGTGCGTGGCGGGAAAGTGCGATTCGAATTCCGCGGCAAGAGCGGAAAAGAACACGAGATCGATCTGGAAGATCCGCGTCTCAGCACGATCGTCAAGAAATGCCAGGACTTGCCGGGCGAGCAATTGTTTCAATATCTCGACGATGACGAGAATGTCGTCGACATCAACTCAACCGACGTGAACGAATACCTGCGTTCCATCGTCGGCGAAGATTTCACCGCGAAAGACTTTCGCACCTGGGCCGGCACCGTGCTCGCGGCGCGGGCGCTGAGCGCGCTGGAAGAGATCGACTCGAACGCCGCACGCAAGAAAAATATCGTGCGCGCGGTGGAAGCGGTCGCCCAGCGCCTTGGAAATACCAAGGCGGTTTGTCGAAAATGCTACATCCATCCGCAGGTAATCGACGCATACCTTGACGGCTCGCTGGCGCTTACGCTGAGTAAGCGTGCGGGGCGAGAGTTGGCGCGGTCGGTGCATTCGCTCAACCCCGAAGAGGCGGCGGTATTGGCGCTGTTGCAGCAAAATCTGCTGCATGCATCCCGGAAATCACGCCACGGACAAAATGGTCGCGCGCGCGGACGATAATGATCGTCAAGTGTGATCTGGCTTGCTCGCAGCCGTGACGATTTCGGACGCTGCGCTATGCCCAAGCTGGACAGTCTCCGGATTTTCCCCACCATGTTCCCCGCCTTACATCATCGGCATGATGTTTGCCGATAAAGGAACAGCTGCGTGATTGACAGGGTGCTGGGCCGTGGCATAATCGCGCTGTGAATGTTCAGGCCTGTGATTGCGATGCGTTTGGCGATCACGTGGCGGTGAACACAAGGCAGGAGATCGAAACTGGGACATGAGACTTGGGGACTTTTAGTCTGGGAATCGCTCGGCTGACTGACTCAAGCGTGCCTGTGTATCGGAGTTCCGGGCACGCTCGCAGAAAGAAAGGCAGCATCGTTATGGCCGGTCCTTCTTCGTTCGTACCTTCGCCCGTTACCCCGTCGAAAAACAAGCGTCGATTCAGCCTTGAGCAGGCCAATCGGGCGCTGCCGCTGGTCAGTCGCATCGTGCGCGACATCGTCACGACGCATCAGAACATCACCACGCTCCAAGGTAAGCAGCCCGCCGGTACAACCAGCAGATCCGGCAAAACCATCAAGGCGGAAAAGCCGACAAAGCCGATCGACAAGGAGCTGGAAGCGGTCGTCGACCGCCTGCAGAGCTTCGTCGACGAGCTTACGAACGTCGGCGTTGAGCTGAAAGACTATCAAACCGGCTTGATCGATTTCATCGGCCGCCATCAGGGCCGCGACGTTTACCTCTGCTGGAAGCTCGGTGAAGAGTCGATCACGCACTGGCACGAACTGCACACCGGCTTCGCCGGGCGCTTGCCGGTGAGCCAGTTGGATGAACGCGAGTAGCGTTTCGGAAAACTAAATCTTTCGAGGCACGGGTTTTCCAACCCGTGCTCTTTTTTGCTCACGCAAG
>JACMJD010000499.1 GCA_014380825.1 Phycisphaerae bacterium
ATCGCCCCGCCTTCGAAGTCATTCCAAGAGGATCCGCTGAATGACGTTGTCGCGCGATCCGGAAAAATCTCTCCTCACCGCGCAACGATCGCTGCGCTTGCTTGGCATCATCTCCGCCCTATTCGGCCTCGTGATGATCGTCGCGTTTGGCTATCTCAATCGCTCGGTACGATTTCGGCCATACTTCATTGCGATGGGATTTCTCGTCTGGTTCCTGCCGGGCGTGCTGATGGTGATGTGCTGGTGGTATCTGAATCGGCGAAATCGAATTGCGCTCCGGCTCGCGCTGGTCATGTGCGCCGTTCAGACGCTCTTTGCGATCGCACTATTCGCGATGTTTCTCGTGCTCACTCCGATCAGCCCGGTGCCTATCGTGATGACACTGTTGTGGGCGCTCGCGGCCGTCCAATTGCTGACACTGCTTTGGCGAGCCAGGCCCGCGGTGGATCTCGATGCCGAACATCACGCGGCGTTTGAGCCGCAAATGATCCTGACCGCCGCTCGCGCTGAGGACCCGGCCGAATGAGACAGCTCACGCCCTCGCAAGTTCTTCAGCGCACGGCGAACGCTGTCTACATCATGGTCATCACCTGCGGCGTGTTTGCGTTGATCGCAATCGCACCGCTGGCGATCGCGCTGGCGATGGGACAGGCCCAGCTCGGGACCGAGGAGACGCTGTACCTCGGCGCGATCGCGCTCTTCTTCGGCGCCCCGGCCACGCTGTACATCGTCGTACTCATGCAACTGCGGCGGCGAAAGCGGTGGGGAATCTCGATCGGACTGATCGTCGCAATCGTTCACGTGATCGCCGCGATGCTCGTCATCGGACTCGCGGCCTGGGCGTTCGAAGACGACGGCCCACTCGTGATCATCCCGGCCGGCGTTGCGCTGATGCTGCTGTTCCTGGCGGTCGTCCTCATGTATCGCATCAGGCGATTGTCCCGATGTCTGCACGAGCTCGACGCGCACCAGACAATTGGATTCGCACCGATCCTGTCCGCGCCGTTAGCCGATGCTGAGCGTGCGTGAAAAGAAATCCTGCCGCATCGCTTTCTTCGCCAGCGCCAACGTTTCCTCCGTGATCACGTTCGCGCGCTTCGTCCCCTGCTTCAATGCATCGATCACATCATCAGGCCGAGCTTCGAACTGCTTGCGTCTCGTCCGAATCGGATCGATCAGCGTGTTGATCACCTCCACGAGCTTGCGCTTGATCACGACATCGCCCACCGCGCCCTTCGCGTACATCGCGCGATGCTCATCGACCCAGGCCGTGTCGGTGTTGAACGTTTCGTGAAACGCCCACAGCGGATTTTTCGTCGGATCGGTTTCGCCCGGCTCTTTGCCGGTGATGCGCTTGGGATCCGTGTACATGCTCATGATCTTCTTCTGCACGACGTCCGCATCATCCGACAGGAAGATCGCGTTGTTCAGCGATTTGCTCATCTTCGGCAGCGCGCCCGTTTCCGGATTCGGCGCGCCCGTTCCAACGAGCCGTCCGATCCGCCCATACTTCGCTTCGATAACCGGGAACAGCCCGCCCTTCTTCACGTAAT
>JACMJD010000500.1 GCA_014380825.1 Phycisphaerae bacterium
AAGTGGTCGCGCTTCAAACGTTCCTCAAGCGCAATGGCGGCCGCGCGGTGATCGCCGGCCCCACAGCGATGGTGAAAACGGCGCTGGAGCGCATGCGTGTCGTGACGGTCATTCCGATCTTCGACACGATGGAGCAGGCGCTGGCGAACTGATCGTTCGTTCCGCTGAAGCGCCTGCCTTCCGCTGCGCCGTTCGGAGATCTGGCGCGCAGCGCTCGAAAAGGGAAAATCAAGAAATCTGCCTTGGTGTTTGCGGTGAAAACAGAGCGAGTGGAGATTGCGCTGCGCGAGCGGCGATCGCGGCGCGCAGCGCGCGCAGTATATGGGGGGCGCGATTTTTTTTGCTCCGCCGCGCCGTTCTTTGGCATCTCAACAGACCGGAACCAATTCGGCCCGGCGTGAGGAATAGTACTTCGTGAAATTTCGCAGGCGAAGCCAAAAGCCAAACGCGACGTGTCCCGCGCAGGCATGGTCGCGGCCAGTACTTAGGTGATTCTTCAACAACTCGGCGAGGGCGAATGCGCTATCGAATTTGACAGAACGAAGCCAAGCAATTTCCCGCGGCATCTATTTCAATTTGATAAATGCGAAAACGAACCCACCGCCATTCCGAAACCGTCCGATTGGTGGGTTTCAGTCGATTTCTGTTCTAGGATGTTGCGAATGCTTTCTCGCATTGTGCTTCGATTCGTAGGTGCCGCGTGCTTGTTGTCGGTGCTTTCCGCGCCGGGATGCAGTGTCGCCACCCCGTTTCCCGTTGCATCGCAGAATCGCGCTGCGGTGGTGGTGCCCAAGCCGACGCCGGATGCGCCGTTGCCGGTGCCGGTGGTCACGCTCGTTGGCGATCCGACGAAAATCGGGGCGACGCATGGGCGCGAGCTGCACGAGCAGATCAAGACGCTGGAAGAGAAGTATCTGAACCGACGGCTGGGCGACCAGACGCACAAGATGATCGCTTACACGGCGGCGTCGATGTTCGCGACGAAAATCCCGCCGGCGTACATGCAGGAGATTTCGGCGCTGGCGGAATCCAGCGGGCTGGAGCAGCGGACGGTTTTGCTGGCGCAGTGTTTTCTGGATCTGACGAATTCGATCGCGTGCGCGACGATCGCGCTGCCGGCGTCGGCGTCGCCGGACGGTGTGGCGAGGATGGGGCGAAACCTCGACTTCCCGTCGATGAACATCGCCGACAAGCTTTCGGTGGTGTTTGTTTATCATCCCGGCCCGGAGTATCAGGGCGCGTATGAGTTCGTCGCGATTGGCTGGCCGGGGATCATCGGCGTGCTCAGCGGAATGAACGAGCACGGGTTGACGCTGGCGAACATGGAAGTAAATCGCGCCCCGCGTTTTCCGTCGGCCATGCCGTATCCACTGCTGTATCGGACGATCCTGGAGAAGTGCCGCACGGTTGATGAAGCGATCGCGCTGCTGGAAAGTACGCCGCGGCAAAGCGCGAACAACCTGACGCTGATGGACGCCGCCGGCAATCGCGCGGTGGCCGAGATCAAACCGGAATCGATCGCCGTGCGTCGCGGCGTCGAAGGAGAACCGCTGCTGAGCACGAATCATCAGCGCGACCAGGACACCGACAGCACCGGCCGGTGCTGGCGATATGATTCGCTGCGGGCCGCGTCGACGGAGTCATTCGGAAATATCGACGTGCAGAAAATCGAATCGATGCTGGCGGCGGCACAGCAGAAAAACTTCACGATTCAGTCGATGGTGTTCGAACCCAGCCGGCGAGTGATGTACCTGGCGTTCGGCAACAACGCGGCATCGACGAAGTTCTACCGCTTCGATCTGAATCAGCACTTCACGAATCCGATAAGCGTACCGGTCGCGAGTGCGGAGTGAACATGGATCGAGACCGTGACGTATCCGCGCAGGACCGGGAACGTCATCCACCGCTATTTGATTCTTCCGGTTTCGGTTCGTCAGTATCTTTGCCGGCGATCGCGTCGATCAGACGGTCGGCACCCGTGCCGCGCATCATCATTCCGAACAGACTCGCGGCGCTGTTGGTAAGGATCGGCGCGGGGACGGCGGACAGCTTCGGTTCGCCGGCGTGCCCGGTGACGCGGAACTCGTAGAGGAGTTGGCTGGTCGCGGAGTTGATCATCTTCTGTAATCCGCCGGCAATGTCGCCGGCGAGATCGCTGACCAGTGGAATGTTGGTGCGCCGGATCTTGCGTCGCCAATCGCCGAGCGGCGCGACGACGAGGGTAAGGTCCATTTTCTTCTCGCCCGTCAGTTCAATCGTGCCGCTTCCTTGAACGCCCAGCGCAGGGGAATTGATGGCCACCTTGCTCAGCTCGAGCTTTCCGTCCTTGATCTCGAACGCCATCGCAGCTTCGCCGGCAGTGATGGCGTTGCGTGCGAATCTGATCTCGTTCACGATCCCGTCAAGCACCGGGAGCGACCAGAAGTTTCCTTCTTTCACGGACACGCGGCCGCGTGCCACGAGCGATTGCAATGGATCGCCTTCGCCCTTCCTCGGAATCTGCCCGACGACGCGCACCTTCGCCACCGCTCGGCCGGTGAGCTTGGGTGAGCCGTCGGGTTTTAGAAGTCCGAACGCGGTGGATACCAGCGACAGATCGGCGTCCTGCGTGCGCAGCTCGCCGTCGTAATTCATCGGCGAGCGCGGAACCATGTTGCCCCGCAGCGCGATTTTTCCGCCAAATGCTTCGCCATGAATGTACTTCGCTTCGATGAGCCGGGGAGCGACCGAGATCTCGCCCTGAATGTTCGTCACCGGCATGCGCTGGTTCAGCAACGCGACGCGGGCGCCCTGCGGAATGATTTGCAGTGAGTAATCCGGCTCCAGCCGATTGCCCCTTTTGTAAAGTGCGGCCGCGCCTTGAATGTCGATCTTGCCGGTGGGACACAGTTGCTCCATCGCGACGTCCAGCGGCGCTGGGTATTGTGCCGCCGGCGTTCCAAATTCCGCGCTCGCCAGAATGTTCAGAACCTCGATCCGCGTCGGAAGATCACCAAGCGTGATGAGGGCTTGGTTGATCGCCAGCCGGTCGTTGCCGTACAGCGCGGTGATGTTCTGCAGCGTCGCGCGATCGCCGGCCAGGCGGATGGTTCCGGTAATCGCCTCCAGCGGCTCGCGGAATTTCGGTGGAAGGATGGAGAGCCGATCGATCTTGGCGAGCAGTTCGGCGCGCTCGATACGCTTGGCGCCGGGCGCGAACGAGCCTGTCGCGCCGCCATCGAAATCGATGCGGCCGCGCTCGACGTAGCGCAGGACGAACTTGCGCTCGCTGCCGTGCTCGGCAGCGCTGACCTGGCCGGAGAGTCCGTCGACCCGCCACGTTTTCTGGTCCAGGTCGACCGTGCCGGTTGCGCCTTGAAGTCCGAGAAGTGCACCCATGCCGCGCGCGGACACATCGGATAGGCGAAAATCGATCTGCTTGGAATCGCTTCCCGCGCGGCGCTCCGCGTGGAACTTGGCGCTCAGTTCATCCAGCGCCCACGCCTGACCGGTCGGTTGGGCGCGGACGCGATCGAGGATCACGTTGACTGCGAAACCGCCCTGCCTGGGCTCGCGCATCGGCACTTGTCCGCTAGCTTCGAAGCGCACCGATCCTTCGATGCCAAGCCGTTGCAGGATCCGCTGCAACTGGGCCGGCATCGGGCTGGAGGTGGCATCGTTCCGAACGTCGGCGGCCACCGCGAGCCGCTCGATGTCGACGATCAACGTGTCGACATCCACGGCGCCGTTAAGCTCGATGTTGGCGACGGGTTTGCTGGCCGCTGTGAAGCTGAAGCGATATCGCGAGCCGCTCTGCGGGCTCAGCTGCATCTTCGCGTCGATGTCTCGCCATTCCATTGGCTTGGCGTCGGGGTGCTTGCGATCTTCGAAGATGACCGCCGCGCCGCGCAGCGTGAACTCGCGAAGCTGAAGGAGGTCCGACAGCTTGATCCGCTCCTTCGGCCGCGGCGAATCGGACGCACGCTTGGTCAGATGCGAGCCGACGACGGTCCCGTCCTCGCGGCGGACCAGGTGCACGACCGGGTCAACCACCGTGAAGCTCTTGATCACGATCGGCCCGCTGCCGATCGGGAGTTTAGCGAGCGAGATATCCAGCGCTTTCACCGTGAGCAATTGCACGCCATCGTGCGATTCATCGGTGACGAACTTCGCATCGCGCACGGACACGCCATAGGGGAAACGGTATGAGAGCGAACCGACCTCAAGGCGCGCATGCAGATGGTTGGAAACCATCGCTTCCAGTTTCCGCTGCACCACCGGTGCGAGCGCTGCGGGGAGGATCACGACGAGCGCCGCGATCAAGGCGAGCGCGACGACGCCGATGATCGCCCGGCGGCGCCGGCGATGAGGTCGGGGGATGACGGAGTCGGCACTGCGCGAGGGTGCGCTGTCACCGCCGTCGGATCTGGTGATTGGAAAGTCGGCCATCTCGCGTTGCCTCAATATAGGGATGCGCTGGCCGGTTGCAGGTTGGCGGCGCGCGGGAAAATATTGTGCGACGGCGATGGAGTGGAGCAAAAACGACACCGCGGGCCGAAATTGGGTTTCGGCCCGCGGTGCCTTGGATTTTCTTGTCATCCCGAGAGCCGCCGCCGGTTTGACCCGGCGGCGGCCGCGGAAATGGTTATGTAAGACCGTTCAAGCTTGCTGCGCTGCTCACAGCATGAGCTGGAACTGGGTACGGACTACGAACTCGGTGTCGTCGCTGTTCAGGATGCCCAGGTTCGACGCACCGGTCGGTGCACCATTGGGCAGCCACGAGACGTCGAGCGTCCACTTGGCGTTCTGTCCCTTGAAGTAATGGTTCAAACCAATGGTAACTTCCTGAAAGTTATCTTGCGTTTGACCGGTCGAGCCGACCGCAATGTCGGAATCCAGGCTCGTCATGTCATAGCGACCGAAGATTTCCCAGTCGCTGTTCAGCATCCAGCCCGCCTGGACCAGGATGCCCCAGTTGTAGTTATCATCGTCGCCGTCGGTGACGCCGGTGATCCCGGTGCCACTGCCGTTCTGGAGGTACTGGCCGACGTACGCCCCGTACACACCCAAGCGTCCGTCCATGCCTTCCCATTGCACATCAACGGTGTGCAGGACGTTGTCGGTATTGCCCGCCTGCGTGAAGTCAGCACCCGCGCCGATGACGAGCACGTCTTCCTTGGTGCCCATCGCTGTGAAGCCTCGGGTGTCGTCGACGTTGCCGAAGACCGCGAACTCGAAACGACCGGCAATGCCGAAGTTTGCCGGGCCGTTCGGAAAGTCACGGAAGCTGGTGTTGCCCGTATTGATACCATCAGTCAGACCGACTTCAAGGTTCATCCGTGGATCTGGCATCCAGATGAAGGTCACGCCTTGCGTGTAGCTTTCATCCGCACCGGTGATGATTGTGTTGAGCAGCGAGCGATCCGCCGCCAACTGACTGTCGGAATTCACGAGCTGTTCTTTGAACACCGGATCGATAAACTGGCCGGCGCGCACGCCCATCTGATCGGCGAACATATAGCGCGCCCACGCTTGCTCGAGGTTGAGCGCGCCCGACCCGCCGCCGTCGCTGTCACCGCTGTTCCAGCGGAAATAGTACGACAGGTCCTTGGAGTAGATGGTGCCGTCGAAGCCGAGCTTGACGCGCGGCAGCGAGAAACCCCACTCCGTGTTGTCGTCTTCGCCGCCCGTGTCGATGTTCGACGTGCTGCGGAACTGCACCTGCAAATACGGCATGATGCTGCTGTTTCCGTCAGCACTCATGATCGCGAAGCGACCGTTGTTCCAGCCGGCAGTAAATCCTTCAACCTGCATGAGCTGGCTTCGCTTGTCGGCATCCTCAAGCACGCGGGCGACGGTGTCGTCCACGGCCTTGGAACTCATCGTCGGCTGCTGACCTTGCAACTGTTGAACCTGCGCCTTCAGTGCATCGATCTGCTTCTGCATGGCTTCAGCCGTCGTCGGCTGTGTGTCGGCAGCAAAGGCCGAGGCGGCGCTGAGACCCATTGTCCCAGCAAGGGCGCCTGCCACCACCGCGGGGATGGTCAAATACCTCTTGGTCATTTGAATCTCCTTTCCTGGGTGGCATCGCGGCAAAGCGAAGACCCACTCACCATGACTTGCGGCCGACCAGAGCCTGCAAGTCCGAGCGCGGTTGGCGTTGCACCGAAGGTGCGACAGCCTCCGCGAAAAACCGCGCGCGCCATAAGTTTGGCCGCGCGGCGCCGAGATCGCTCGAGATCTCAGCCCCCACGATTCGCTACCGCCGGAACGCCCGGCTGCGCGACACGAAACCGAAACGGCAACAGCCAGATAAAACTTCCATCTGGCGACATCAGTTCGCGAGGCACACACTCGGATGTGCGGGCGTGAATATAGAGCACACCCGGCATCGAATGCACAAAACCCTCGCGTTCGCGCCGTCGAGTCCGACGTCCGTCCGACCGGCTGTCCGCCGCGCAAAAGCTGCGCTGCTGATCAACCGACGCCGGCGGTGCTGTCCGCGATCATCTTTGCCGGGGTTGGACATCCCGGCAGGACGCTCGCGACTCATTTTCTCCACGCCCCAGCTTTGGCAAGCTGGCGGGATCGCGATGCCGGGAGTGTTTCATCCCGCTCACCGCAGCCGCCGGCGCGCCGAGCCTCGACGTTGAACGACGCTTGTTCCGTTCCACTAACAGCAACGGAACCAGCAACCATGTCTCGCCCGGCCGCTTCGTTCGCTCGGCCCGCAGGCGTTGCGCTCGAAGTTCCGTGCGATGCCGTTTCTTTCGACCACTTGAGCGCCGAAAGAACAGATTTTTTGGCGCTAGGTTTCCGGACCATCAGAACTGATAAGCGACTTGTCTATCGATGCTTACCAATATCCGCAGCGGCACTGATCTTCAAGGGGGAATTATTGGACCAAAGGTGTCCGGTTCACCCATCGCGTTGGGGTGCTTCAAAATCAGTCTCGAACAACTTTCGATGTGCATTCGGACGTTAGTCCAGCAGTCGGGGGCAACAGTTCGCCGGGCGGTCGGCGCGCGAAAATGGGATGCGGCTAATGAAATCAGCCGCATCCCATCGCTTTCGGTTCTATTCACCTGTGTGGACGGAAATCACCAAGCGAAGTCTCATTGGTACTTGATGTCACTGCCCGGCCCGCCGTCCATCTCGTCGTTGCCTGCACCGCCTGCGAGGAAGTCGTTGCCGGCGTTGCCGAGGAGGCTATCGTCGCCGGCGTCGCCCCAGATCTGGTCGTTGCC
>JACMJD010000501.1 GCA_014380825.1 Phycisphaerae bacterium
GTTCACCGTCAAGCTGCCCGTCTATCACGAGACCATGAGCGACCCGAGTCACACGCACGGACCGGCGCGGTAACGGCGTGACTCGCGCGTCCCGCTTCCCGCTCGCTTGCTGCTACAATGCAATGCGATGCCCGCGCTGACCAGGAAATTCACACTCTCCGATCTCCGCGCCGCTCGAGCATCGGGCGAGAAGCTCGCGATGCTCACCTGCTACGACTTCACCACGGCACGAGTCATGCAGGATGCCGGCATCCCGATGCTGCTCGTCGGTGACTCGGCCGCCAACGTAATACTTGGGCACGACACCACCGTCTCGGCGCCGTTGCGATTCATGATCGACATCACCGCGGCCGTCCGTCGCGGGGCTCCGTTTTCCCTGGTGGTAGCCGATATGCCATTCGGGTCATACGGTGGCCAGATTGCGCGGACGCTGGGATTTCGCAACGTCGTCCGCATGATGAAACTGTCCGGCGCCGACTGCGTGAAGATGGAAGTGGGCGCAGAACACACGTCGCTGATTCAGGAGCTTTCCGGCATCGGAGTCGGCGTCATCGCGCACCTGGGTTTGCGCCCGCAGGCGATCGGGTTGCTCGGCGGCTACAAAGTTCGTGGTCGAACCGCGGATGAAGCGAACGCACTGGTCGCGCTGGCGTTGGAAATGCAAACTGCTGGTGCCGCGGCGATTCTGCTCGAAGCAGTTCCGCCAGAAGTTTCGGCTCGGATCGTCGAGGCGGTGTCGATCCCGGTGATCGGTTGCGGCGCCGGGCCGGCGTGTCACGCACATGTGATCGTCACGCAGGACGGAGTGGGATTGACCTCGGCGTCGGCGGGGCAAAAGCCGCGTTTTGTGCCGAATCTTGGGGACCTGTCGCAGCCCATGAAAGAAATGTTCGGCCAGTACGTCAATCAGATCAGGAGCGGCGCTTATCCCGCGCCCCAGCACAACTACGAGATGCCGGCCGAGGAGAAGACGAAATTCCTCCGGCGCGCCTAGAATTGCCCGAGCGATTTTGGAAACTGTCATCATTGAATAACTCATCAAGCTCTGGAGTGAAAATATGAAACGAGGTCGACGATTTCTAGCGATTCTCGCGCTGAGTGGCGCATCGCTGGCAGCATGGTTTGGGGTCAATAGTCTGGTTCACGACGTGCAGTTCGCACGAGCGGCGCAAGAGGTGGAGACCAACCGCGCGCAACTGGCCAACATTCAGGAACTTTCCAACGTTTATCGACAGGTCGCCAAGGTGGTCGGGCCGTCGGTGGTGAAGATCGACGTCCGCAAGACGATCCGCGGCGGGCGACGCTTGCAGAGCATGATCCCGCCGAACATGCGCGGCTTCGTCCCCGAGAACGGTTCGGATGGCAATGGCAATGGCGAGGACGACATCACCCCGTCGCCGGAAGACGATCTCCAGCAGATCGGCGAAGGCAGCGGCGTGATCATGGAGACCGACGGCAGCACCGCTTACATCCTGACCAACAACCACGTTGCCGGCGGCGCTACCGATATTCGCGTGACCCTGGCGGACGGCCGGGAAATTGATGACGCGAAAGTCATCGGCGCAGATCCGAAAAGCGATCTGGCCGTCGTGCGCATTCAGGCTGACCGCCTTATTCCGGCGCGCTGGGGAAACAGCGATTACCTCGAGAAAGGCGATCTGATCCTCGCCTTCGGCAGCCCGTTCGGATACGTCGGCTCGATGACGCACGGAATCGTCAGCGCGCTCAATCGCGAAAGTGTCGGCATCCAGGGTTCGAATATCGCGTATGAAAACTTCATTCAGGTCGACGCTCCCATCAATCCCGGCAACAGCGGCGGGCCGCTGGTAAATCTCAAGGGCGAGGTCGTCGGGATTAACACCGCCATCGCGTCGCGCACCGGCACGTTCAACGGCATTGGCTTCGCCATCCCGGTGAAGATGGCCAAGCCGGTGTACGAACAGCTCAAGGCAAAGGGCAAGGTCGTGCGCGGCTGGCTGGGCGTCGAGATTCACGGCGTCGGCGAAGCCGAATTTCGCGACGAAGCCAAGTCGACCGGATACACCGGCGAAAAAGGCGTGATCGTCTCTCGCGTGTTGAGCGGGGCACCGTCGGCGGGCAAGTTGCAGCCCAGCGACATCATCACGCACATCAACGGAAAGGATGTCGAATCGCGCTCGCAGCTTCGCAACGAGATCGCGATGATCCCGCCGGGCACCGAGGTCAAGCTCACCGTCTTCCGTGATGGCAAGACGATTGAAGTGCCGGTGAAAATCGGCGAACAGCCGTCCGATCTGCTCGCCCGCGCGATTCCCAACGGAGCACCGGAACGCCCCGCAAATGATGGCACAGCTTCGGCAGAAAATCTCGGCGTCCAACTGGCTACCGTAAACGATGAGCTGCTCGAACGTTTCGGCCTGGCTAATACGCCCGGTCTGAAGGGCGCGCTCATCACAAACGTGCAGCAGAGTTCGCCGGCGGCTCAGGCGGGAATTCGCCCCGGCGACGTCATCACGCGGATCGGCAGCGAGCGCGTCACCAACGCACAGAGCGCCGCGACCGCCTTGGCGAAACAGGATCTGACCAAAGGCATGCGCGTGTTCGTCACGAACAAGGACGGCGAACGGTTCGTGTTCGTGAAGCAGAAATCGTAAGACCCACTATTCGTTTCGCGTTTGCCGCTTGCGGCGTCGCAGATCAGAAGTTACTGCATCTGCGACGCCGCAAGCGGCGGCGCTTGTTCCTGCTCCTCTACGGCAGCTTTCGCCTTCTGCTTCACCCGCTCGATCTCCTCATGCAGTCGCCGATACTGATCGAACGGCTCCAGTTCTTCCGGCGCCAGGATCAGCCTTGACCAGTGCGCGCTGCTCGACTGTCCCTTCGGTTCGCGAAACGTGACGACTCGCCGAAGCCGGTGCTTCGCTCGCACGACGCCGGCGGTGTATTCGGCGGTGAAGATGAAGCGATAAAACTCCCCTTCCGTTCCGTAGATCAGATCGACCGCACGAATCTCCGCCGCCCCTGGCAGCGGGAAGTTCTCGGCCAATCGATCGGAGATTTCGAACCGGTCGTGCATGCTGTAGTGCATTCGCCAGTCGCGCGCCAGCGCCTGCAACGCTTGCCTGCGTCGGTTGCGAAAGATCACGTGCAGAAGGCGCCCGCCGGCCGTGAGCGCGATGGCGATGGCGAGAAACTGCAACGGGGAGATCGGCATATCGCGCAAGCGCTATCGTGTCGGACGTGTCGTCGCGGGCGGACGAACCGGTCGCGTGGCCGCACCCGGCGCTGAGCCGGGCGTCATCGTCGGCAACGTGGACGGCTCGGTCGTGGCACGCGGCGCGCGATGCACGGGGTAATCGATGTGGTATTCCGGCTCGATCCCTCTCAGGCCGTTGTTCATCCATTCGACGATCCGCTTGAATCGCGGGTCGTCCACGTCGCGGAAGATCCCGTTGAACGCCGGGCCCTTCGTGACCTTCGGATGCTTGTACGTCGCCTTGGCGGGCGGCAAACCGTATTGCGCCAGCAACGACGTGTCGCCGCGCCCGCGTTCGACGAGCTTTCGCTCGGTCGGTCCGCCGAAGATTCCCTGGTCGGTCGAGTCGCCGACATTCTTCGAATATTGCGTGAGGATATAGAAGTTCGTGTACGACGCCGGATCATTTTCCTGCGTGAGCAGTACGAGATTTCCGCCGGTCGCGGCGCTGCCGTGGCAGTTGCTCGTGGCGCAGCCGTTGATGATCATTCCGTGCAGCTTCTTGAACTCGATGATCGCTTCCGGGTCGCTCATCACCTTGATTTGCGAACGCATCTTGTCGTCGCCATTCTCGAGGATCGCCAGGGCCTGTTCGACCGCGGTCTTTGAGTTGAATTCGGAAAAGCTGAGCCCCATGCGCTGCGCGTAGCTCTTCTTCACGTCAGGCGGAATCTGCACGCGCACGTTGTCGCCGGGCTTGATTTCCTTGCGGCGAATCTGCTGGATGTCATCGGCGGTCAGATACCGCGGCGCCGCCGGATTTGTGGAGTGCGTCGCGGGTGATGTCGTGGGCGAAGTCGTCGTCGCAGGCTGAGCCGCAAGCACGGTTGTGCCGATCGCAGGCTTTTCATCGTGCGGAAGTTTCGACCGCGCGCGATCGGCCTTCTGCTGCTGTCGAACCGTTTCGCGCAGCGAGATGGCCGAGTCGTCAGTCGGATCAATCTGCGTAGCCTCCAGCGCCAGCTCCAGCGCCGGCTGAAGCATCTGGTTATCCATCGCCCAGCGTCCGAGCTCGACGCGGCCCTTCACATCATCCGCCGCCAGCTTGCTTCGCCGCTCGTCGAGCTGTTCCTGCAACGAGCCGGTCTGATACTCAATCGATTCGATATCCGCTCGCGCGATCTTCGTCTCCACGCCGCGGATGCTGACGGTGATGGTGTTGCCGCGTTCGACAACGTCGCCGGAATAGATCGCCCCCGACCTGGTCTTCACGATCCCCGGCTTGGCCAGCGCCACCGACGCAACGAGAGCCGTGACAACCAGTACAGCACCCGCCAACCATACAACGACGCGGGCGCGAGCAATCGCGACGGGCCGCGACTTGGAAGATGTTTGCATGATCATCACTGTACGACCCTCTCAATTTTGCGGCAAGTTCAGAAGTGTTTACGCCAGCGGGATTTGGCGACGGGGAGGAAACTGATCTCGACCTTATGCACATTCAATCGCCTGGACTGCGATACGCTCGACCGCTGACGCTGGGTGAGTATCCACCAGCAACCTGCCGCCATACGACATGGGTAGCCCCGAGCTTTGCAACTTTCTCGCGCGCTTCACGATTGGCGTTCTCTGCGCCAGTGCTGGCCGCGAGATTTCCCCATCCTGAAGTACCATCCACGTCGCCCAAGTACGTCCACCCTGCACCGATGGATTCGTCGGCGTCCCGCACTTGAGTCGCTGATGACGAAATCGGCATCGCACAACCGGCAAATACAAACGCACCGATCATTGCCAACAGGAATCGATTCATTGGTGCTCCATATCGAGCGATGAAAAGTTGTCAGGATGAACCACGTCTACAATTTACCCCGATCCGCCCGCCAGACGCGGGCGCCTCGTTTGATGTGGTCGCGGATGTAGCCCACGACGAACACTTCGTGTTCGCGGTCGGCGATGGGTTCGGGGTGGCAGCGCTTGGCCCAGAGACTGCCTTTGTCCGTGCGTAGTCCGTGTTGGCGAACTTTGTGGGAGGCGTGTTTCTTGGCGCGACCGATCCAATGTCTCACGTTATGGTCCGGGAAACGCGCGAGGATGTGCAGATGTGTTGCGTCGACCGAGCAGATGATTACTTGGATGCCATCCTGGGTCAATTTTTCCGAGATTGCGTTGACGACGAGCTGTCGAGGCTCGCGAGCGATGCTCACTTTGTCGCGCTTCATTAGCGCTTTGCTCAACTCGTAGAAGTTGTCGTACTTCCCTTTTGGTGGTGGGTTCTTGTAGTCGCCGTCGACGTGTTCACGGTGATGTCGAGCGCGCCATCCGCGCGGGTCTCCGCGCAACCAGGAAGCGTAGACGTGAGGGAAGTCAGCGCTCTTGCGCTGGATGTATCCGGTGCGCATGACGCGAGACTCTCGCGCGCCATCGATCGCGATGCAAATGTGATTGAAAAAGCCCACGGATTGCTATCCGTCGGCTTTCGTTTCGCGGCTCGTCCGTCACACCAGCGCTCGCACCCGTCCATCCCCATGTCCACCCGCTCGTCCCCAAATCCCGGGAAGCTCGCGCTGACAGTTCGGACATTTCCCATCCTCACCTACACGACACGTCTTAACCATGAACCCATACCGCTCGATCACCGTCGCGTTGCAATGATGACACCGCGTGTTCTCCCACTCGCCCACCTGTCCGGGGAGGTTGCCGGGATACATGTATTTCAACCCAGCGCTTTTTCCGTACTCGACGATGCGCATCAGGTCGTCCGCCGTCGTTCGTCGATATCCATCCGTCATTTTGTAATCGGGATGGAACGCGGTCATGTGCCAAGGCATGAGCGGATCGATCGATGCGATGAAGTCGGCCATCTGTTTGAGCTCATCCGCATCGTCGCTGAAGCCGGGGACGACTAGCGTGACGATCTCGACCCAGAAGTTGCGCTCTTTGAGCATACGGATTGTGTCGAGGACGTTTTCCATCACGCCGCCAAGTTCGCGGTAGTGTTTGGGGTTGAAGGTTTTCAGGTCGACCTTGTAGGCCTCGACGTAGGGCTTTAGAAAATCGAGCACCTGCGGCGTGCCGTTGCCGTTGGAGATGTACGCGCATTTCAATCCGCGCGAGCGCGCTTCCTTGAAGACGTCGACGGCCCACTCGCTGGTGATCAGCGGCTCGTTGTAGCTGGATGCGACGACCGGCGCGCCGTGCTCGATCGCAAGATCGACGAGCTGCTCGGGCGTCGTGTGCTTCGGCGCTGAAACCGCATCGACGTCGCGCAGCATCTGACTGGTCACCCAGTTTTGGCAATAGCCGCAGTGATAATCGCAACCGAGCATGCCGAACGTGAGGGCATCCGAGCCCGGCAGGACGTGGAAGAACGGCTTTTTTTCGATCGGATCGCACGCCAGCGCGCCGACATAGCCGTGCGGGACGAGCAGCGTGCCGGATTCGTTGAATCGGACGCGGCAGACACCGTCTCGGCCGGGTTTTACGAGGCAGCGGTGGCCGCAGGCGAAGCATTGGATGTCGCCATTTTCACGGCGCTCGATCAGCGCCTCGGCGGCGGGCACGCTGAACTGATGCAGCATCTGCTTCAGCGAGTTCAGGCGAGCCTTGTCGTTCAGGATTTCCAGCGGCATGAGATCTGACCTCTACGAAAAGAAATCAGGCTAGCCACAAACGCACGAAGTCACGAAGGAAAACAAGATGATTCTTTGTGTCTTCGTGCCTTTGTGGCCACCTGTTCTCAGGAATTATCTTACGCCGGGTTACCGATTCGTCCGTGGCATTTCATGGGGCGCGTGGCATAATTAGCGCCTCAAATCTCAACACGAAGGAGCTTTTATGCGCAAGCACGTGTGGACTCTGTGTGTTCTAGCCGTCGCTACTCTCACCTCGATCTTCGTGACACAGTCGACGGCGCGACAAGCGGCCGCGACGGATAGCGGAAAGTGGGCGATGAACGCCACGATCATCGAGGCGTGCAGTTGCCCGATGTTCTGCCCGTGCTACTTCGAGACCAAGCCAGCCCCGCCGACGATGAATCATGCCGCGAAGGACGGCCATGCCGCGCACGGCGCTGGTCACGGTGATGCTCATGAAGGTCACGGCGGCTGTCTGTTTAACAACGCGTTCAAGGTGAATAAAGGCACCTACAACGGCGTGAGCCTGGACGGCGCGAAGTTCTGGGTGAACGGCGATCTTGGTCACGATTTTTCGAAGGGTCAGATGGACTGGGCCGTGCTGACGTTCGATCCGTCGGTGACGAAGGAACAGCGCGACGGAATCACGAAGATTCTCGGCGCGGTCTATCCGGTGAAGTGGAATTCGTTCACCGTTGGTCCGGACAAGGCGATCGCGTGGGAAGCGGACAAGGACAAAGCCCACGCCAAGCTCGACAACGGGAAGATGGCCGAGGTAGCGCTAAAGCGATACCCGGGAAACACGGATGATCCGATCGTGATCAAGAACCTGAAGTACTGGGGCGTGCCGCGCAACGACGGGTTTGTGCTGATGCCCAACGAAGTCAACGCCTTCCGCGAAGTGCCGGCGGGGAAGCAGCCGTTCGAATTCAAGAATTCGAACGGGTTCATGATCACGTTTGATATCACATCGGATGATGTCAAGAAGTGAAGTCCGAAAGCCGAATCCAGAAATCCGAACGAATGACAAATCCGAATGGCGAAACGGATTTCGTCGTTCGGGGTTCTTTCGGATTTCGACCTTCGGGTGTGACGCTTGCACACTACCGCGAGCGTCGGCGCGGGCGATTCTCGATCGCGCGCTCCAGCATCACCAGGTTCTTCAAGTTCGCTTTAAACGAGATGTCGAACAGGTCGCCGATGACCGGGATCATGCCGCCGACGGCGTCGATCATCAGATTGGCGATCATGCGATGCTCGACCTGTTTGCCTAATCCGTGCTTGCGCACAAGGTGAATCGGATACAGCCCGGCGAAGAAGCCAAGGCTGTCGCCGACGACGGGAATGAGTCCCGTGACCGCGTCCAGGCCAAAGCGGATGCCGGCGACGGAGAATTCCGCATCCAGCAAATCCGCCAGCCGACGCGCGCGGCCAAGGTCCGCGAGCAACTCGGTTTCCGAGTATTCATCGCGGCTGCTACCCTCAAAATCCAGTGCGAATGATGCCATATTTCTTATTCGTTTGAACCACCCCCAAGGTTCGCGCCGCGGCGAATATTTCTGCAATCTATATCACTTCCCACCTGCGGGAGTTCGAAGGGTTCTTGAAAGAGTACGAGAAGAAATCACCAATGACCAAGGATCAATGACCAATCAATGAATAATGCCCAAGCACGAAACCCGCATTGGTCATTGGTGCTTCACTCATTGATTGGTCATTGATCCTTGGTCATTGGTCATTCCAAGAAATCCTCTTGACAACTCGACGCACGGACACTCTAATATCTAGAGTACTCTGACAATGGAGCCGTATGACCGAAACTCAGCGGATTCAGGATGATCTACAGTTTGTCCGTCAGGCCGTCGCCAAACGCGATGCGCCGTATTCGACGCCGGGCGGGATTCTGCTGATCTGGGCGGCGTACGTGCTCGTCGGTTACACGCTGCTCGATTTCAACCGGGTTTACGCGGGCACCTGGTTCATGATCGCCGGCATGATTGGGGGCATCGGCAGCGGGATCATCGGGAAGCGCCACGCGGCACGCATCGGGGAAATCGATCATTCGGATGGCATGAAACAAGCGCTGCACTGGGGCAGCATCGTGCTGGCGATCGTCGCGATCCTCGCGCTGTTCGCGACGCGCCACGATGAGATCCGTGGCCGCGGTGAAGTCATCGGACAGGTCATCGCGATCTGCGTCGGCATCGTCTACTTCCTCGCCGGCGTACACTTCGATCGCTATTTCATCTGGCTCGGCCTTATGCTGATGGCGGGCGCGGTGGCGATCAGTTTTGTGCCGCAATATGGCTGGACGATGCTCGGCGTGCTGCTGTCGGCGGGGTTGGCGCTGCCCGTCGTTCTTCGTCGTCGCTCGGATGTCCCATCAGTTCAATGAGCACACGGAACGGACCAACGTCGCCTGCCGGTCTACCCAGTGGCTTGGATGATCTGGACGGCCTGCTTCAGCACCGCAGCCGGCTGGGGGCGTGCGTGCTGCTCAGCGGCGCGGATGCCCTCAGCTTCTCGCGGTTAAAGTTGCTATTGGACGAGACGGACGGCAATCTGGGGGCGCAACTTCGCAAGCTGGAAGACGCCCGCTATGTCGCGGTTAAGAAGGAATTTGTCGAGCGTAAACCCGTGAGCTGGTATGCGTTGACGACGCTCGGAAAAAAGTCATTGCGATCACACCTGGCCGCCATGGACGCGCTGGTGAAGTCCGCCGGCGCGCGGAAATAGTTTGCCGGTCGCGTCGAATTCGAACCTGTCAATTTCTCGAAAAGGAAAAGGAGCACACGTATGCGTCGATTCATCTCCCCCACGGTTGCCGCCGTTCTGTTGGCGGCGCTCACGATTTCATTCGCGGTGGCGCAAAATCCGAAGGACAAACAAGATCCCGCGGCCGCCACACCCGCGCCTGCGCCGGCAGCGGCAGCGGTAGCGCCGGCCAACGACGAACCCATCGTCACCAAAATGCGCGTGCAGGATTACAAGGAAACGCCCTACTTCTACTCGTCGACAGAGACCACGCTCAACCAGATCGGCCAGGTCGTGCCGGAAACGCTGCCCAAGTTGTTTGCGGCGATCAAGGAAAACAACGTCGAGGTCACCGGCCCGATGATCTTCGTTTACCACGGCGCGACGCAGGACCGCGATAAGCCGTTCAAGCTGGAAATCGGATTCACCGTCGCCCCGGGCGCGAAGGAGGCCGGCGATTTCAAAGTGCGCGATCTGGAACCGTTCCACTGCGCCAGTGTCATCTATAGCGGACCGATCACGCAGGTGGGCGTGGCGTATCAGGGCCTGTTCACCGAACTCTTCGGCGCCGGGCTTCAGCCGACGGGTGAGACGCGCGAGATGTATCTGTATTGGGAATCGCCGGAGTCGCCGAACAACGTGCAGGTGATCATGGCGGGTGTGAACTGAGTTTTTCGACAAGACACCGGACGTCGCGCAAGGGGCGCGACGTCCGGAGTGTTTCACTGCTACTTTGCGCGACGACGACGTCCGCTTGCCGCTAAAGCGGCAAGCCCGCTGATCACTACAGCACCGGTCGGTTCGGGAACGTTGTTGAGGAATTCCGTCGCGTAAGCGTTTCCGAATTGTTCGAAGTGGTCCTGCACCAGTCGCAGCGAAGGCACATTCATTCCTCGATCAGATCGATCGCTCCCATTTAGGTACAACATCGCCCGCGCGAGCGCGCCGGATTGCGTGTTGAACGCCAGGTCGATCAATGAGTAGTCGTCGAAATCCACCACGCCGTTGTAATCGAAGTCGCCGTTGAACCAGCCGGTGCGGTTGTTGTTGAAGCCGGCGTCGGTGCGGGAATAGTCGTCGAAGTCCACCACGCCGTTGAAGTCTGTGTCGCCGTAGTAAGTGTATTTCACGAGCACGCTCGTGCCGTCGACGGATTGGCCGGAGAATGTCGTGGTCCCATTGGCGGCGATGAAGTTCGACGCCTCGATCGCGCCCAGCGTGGTGTTGTGCGCGGCCGCGTCACGGGCGGACGTGCTGGTCAGCCCGCTGCCGTCCCATAGGCCGCCGTTGCGGGCGGTGGCGATGTGGTTCTCGATCGTCGGCAGCGCCGTGGCGCCGGCGTAGTCCAGAACGAGATCGTGATCCGTCAGATCCCACCGCGCCGGGCCGAGCGAGCCGATGCTCAATGTGCCTTCGATCGTGCTCGTGCCGAGCGTCCCTCCGCCGGCCGTCGTGGTCAGCGTGCCGACTTGCACGGCTACTCCGTTCAAGCCACGCACGTGCTTCACCGTCACGTCGCCGGGAAGTGGGCTGAAGAGGAACGACGTTCCGACCGCCAAGCTGCCGGTTCCGTCGACGTTTCCAAGTGACGATGGATTACCGGCCTGCAGCATGACTCCGTTCAGCGCGGTCGAGGGCGTGGCAATGGCCGCGAAGCTGACGAGTGCGGAGTCGCTCTGAACGTCGAGACTTCCACTTCCCGTGATCTGAAGATTCACTCCGAAGTTCGCGTTGCCGGCGGCCGCCTTCGTGCGAACGACGCCCGTGTTGTTGATCGCAACAATGTGCGGCGGATTCTGGAACGATCCGATCCCCAGTCCAAATCCATCGCTCTCGATCGCGCCCGCGTTATTGATCGTAAAAGTTCCGGCCGCTGAATCGACATCGATCGTGCCGTCGCCGCGAATCAGGCCGTTGTTGTTCAGCACACCGGCGCCATTCAGCACCGGAAACGAGCCGTTTTCGGTAACTTCCCTCAGCAGGATCGTGCCGTTATTCGTGAGTGTTGAACCGGGAAGCGTTTGAACCAATCCTTGTCCGCTTTCCGGACTGATCGAAACCGTGCCGGTGTTGGTTAGATTACCGTCGACGAAGAGCGTGCGTCCGCCTTCCACCACGACGTGTCCGGTGCTGGTCAGATTGCTGAGTGTTCCGGCGCTTGCGGCGGCCACCGCGATCGTGCCGGTGCCATTAGTCGCCAGCGTGCCGCCATTGATGGTCAGGCTCTTGGTCCGGACGGACGACGCGTTGTTCGCAATGATTCGGCCACCGGTGTTTCCCAGCAGCGGACCGACGCCGGCGCCGCTCAACTCCAGCGTGCCGCCGTTCGATGCCTGCATCGTGCCGCTGTTCACCCAGCTCCCCAAACCGTTGTCCACGACGAGTGCGCGGCTGGCGACATTTGCGTCGATGGTTCCGAGGTTTCGAATCGCCAGGACGTTGTTTCCCAGAAATCCGCTGCCCGTAAAGCGGTGGCTGGCTGAGTTCACCAGCGTTCCAGTTCCGCCAAACGTTGCGGGCCCACCTGATTCGTTGAGCCGAACCAAGCCTGTGCCGCTGAAGTTCACGGTCCCACCGGTCAGCAGCATGTTCGTCGGTTGACCCGCCGCTGAGACGGAAACCGTTCCGTTGTTCAACATCGCCGTGCCGACGTTCAGAGTTGATCCAGCCTGAGCCAGGAAGAGTCCGAGATTGTTGACGTTGTTGAGCGTAGCCGTTTCACCGAAGTTGACGCTGATATCGGTGGCCACTGCCGAGGTAATGAAAGTTCCGCCGTTGATGATCGCGCCGCTGTCGAGCGTTACACTCGAGTTCGTGTCCAATGCGAGGAATGTCCCGGCGTTGTTGTTGTAGCTTCCCCCGCCGTTGCCGCGTACGAGCAGCCGTCCGCCGTTTCGCGCCTGGAGCGTTCCGGTGTTGACGAATCCGCCTGCACTTGGATCGACGATCAGTGAAGCACTCGTCACGTCCGCGCTAATCGTCCCGGAGTTGCTCAGCGCGATCGAATCGACCCCGATGAAACCGCGGCCGCGAATCGTGTTGGCCCCGATGACCAGCGTGCCGCCCACTCCGCCATCCAAGCGAGCTTGATTGCCGCTGAGGATGACCGTGCCGTTACCGGCAAGATTCACCGTATCGCCGGCGGTGTTTGCATTCAGCGCGGTAATGCTGCCCGTGGATAGGACCAAGATCGTGCCGTTGTTGATAAACGAGCCGCCAATGCTGAACGTCGCGTTGTTGAGCACCTCGACGTTGCCGTTGTTGATCACATTGGGAGCTGACGCGGCATTACCTGACGGTACGCGAATCACGCCAGGGCCCCGCAGCTCTCCGCCGCCGACTTGCAATGCGCTGGTCAGCTCGACAACGGAGCTCGCATCGGCGGCGACGATGTGCCCCCCTGAGTTCGTAAGGAAAGTTGGGCCGACCAGCCGGAGTGTTCCGCCGTTGCGCGCTTCCAGCGTTCCGCTGTTGCGCGCAGCCGAGTTGGGATCGATCACCAGCAATTGCCCGCCCAAGTTTGCGCTGATGGTCCCGCTGTTGTCCATCGCCAAAGCGTTGTTTCCGATGGTGCCCGCGCCGGCGATCGTGTGCGATGATCCGTTCACAAGTGTGCCGGTACCCACGAGATTTCCCAGCGCGCCCGCAAACTGGCTGAGAACGAGCGAGCCAGTGCCGTTCAACGTAACCGTCGCCGCGCCGGTGTTGAACGTCGCCACGCCAACTGAGCTGTTCGTGCGGATGCGGCTGTTGTTGGTGATGGTGCCGGCGAGATTCAGCGTCGAACCGATCGCGACGTTCACGTCGGCCGTGCTCGTCACGCCGTTTAGCGTCGCGGAGTGGCCGGTGGGAACGAAGAAGATGCTGCTGTTCAGGCCGAAGGTTGAAATCGTTCCGCCGACGATCGTCGCGCCATCCATGAGGTTGACGCGTGAACCGGCAGCGGCCGCGGAGATGGTCGCGCCGGTGTTGGTGAAGATCCCGCCGCCGTTGCCGCTGAAGACCATCGTCCCGCCGGCGAGCGCTTGAAGCAGACCGTTGTTGACGAATCCGCCGGATAATCGAGCGTCAAGCGTCAGGCTGCCGCCGTTCGCGGTGACCGTTCCGTTGTTGATGAACGCGATCGTGTCGTTTCCGAGATTGCCAAGTCCGATGATCGTGTTGTTGCTTGTGACCGTGCCTGCCCCCGAGAGCACGCTGTTGCCGAACATCGTGATCGTTCCGCCGCCGGAGACATTCGCGCTGGTGCCGTTGAGGAAGAGATTGGCTGTTGACGCAGCGGTGCCGCCCAGGTTGATCGTGCCGGAGTTGCCAAGCGTGATCGGTCCGCCGCCGTTCGCGCCGATCAGCGTGAGCGTGCGCGTGTCGCCCATGAGCAGCGCGTTGCCGGCGTTGGCGCCGATGGTGAGATTGAGGATCGTCGGATCAGCGTTCAGCGTCACGCTGGCTCCGCCGACGCGGTTGATGGTGACGTTGAAGAAATCGCCCAGGCCGACATTATTGTTCGGCATCACGTTCGTCGACCAGTTGCTGGCCGCCGAGTAAAAGCTCGACGCCGATCCTACCCAACTCACGTTGAAGGTTTGACCCTGCGCCTGATGCGTATATGCCGACACCAGCGCGCAAGCCGCTGCCAGAGCCAGACGACCACGACGAGACGAAGACGAAGACGAAGATGGGCGATTCACGATGGACCTCCTGCGGAGTTAGAGCGACGGGACATCGTGTATTGCCGGTTCGAGTTCAAATTGCTCTTCAGAAAAAAGATGAACCACCAAGAGCACCAAGAACATCAAGACGGAATGAACCAAAGATTGCACAGATTAAGAATCGCATTTGGTAATCTGTGAAATCTGTGGTTTCTCCTGCGCATTTTCTTGGTGTTCTTGGTGCTCTTGGTGGTTTCTCTTATAACTTCCGCCCGCCATGGCAGTTGAAGCGAGCCAACCCGATCCGACCGGCCCAATCGACAAGCGCGTCGAGAAATCGTTTCTCGTCCAGAAATTCGCCAAACTGCACTTCGCACAGCAGGCGCTGTCGATCATCGGCTACAGCGTGGCCGGCGAGGAAACGGTCATCCAAGTCCCGGAGCTAAACGTCTGCTTTGACATCGGACGATCGCCCTACTTCGCGCTGACGAGCGATTTCATCTGCATGAGCCACAGCCACATGGACCACCTGGCCGGGCTGGGATATTACCTCTCGCAGCGATCGTTTCAGGGAATGAAAGCGGGCACGGTGCTTCTACCGCGTGAGATCGAACGTCCGGTCGACCTGCTTTTACGCGCCTGGCGAGACGTCGAACGTCAAGGCACGCCGTTCAACCTGATCCCCATGGCCGCCGGTCAGTTGTATGAAGTGCGCCGAGATTTCGGCATCCGCGCCTTCGCCACCCATCATGGCGGGCCGAGTCTGGGGTATGCGCTGATCAGCATCCGCGAAAAGCTCAAGCCCGAGTACATGGGCGTGCCGGGTCCGGACCTCGTCGAGATGAAAAAGAAGGGAATCGAGATTCAATATCGAGTCGAAGTTCCGATGATCGCGTACCTCGGCGACACCACGATCGGCGACATCTTCGATCAACCTGATGTGCAGAACGCACAAATCCTGATCACCGAGGTCACGTTCTTCGACCCCAGCCACAGAATCAAAGCCAAGGCGGGCAAGCACATGCACCTCGAACACTTCGCCGAAGTGTTGCCGAAGCTGAAGAACGACCACATCGTGATCAGTCACGTGTCGCGAAGAACGGGAATTCGCCGAGCCCGCTATCTGCTGCGGAAACGAATCGGCAACGAGCAGATGAAAAGGATCCACTTCCTGATGGACTTCGAAGGTTCAAGAGATGCCGGAGAAATCGAAGACACCGCGCCCCCACCCCCGGACACCGTAGAGTGACCCATCACGGCCGCCCAGAGCGGTACGCCGCGCCGGGCGGCATCCACGCTCTCGATACAAAAAGAAAGCCCTCACCTCGGTTCGACAAGCTCACCGCAGGCTATCCTCTCCCGGTGTACCGGGATAGGAAGCGGACGTTACAACCCATAATGCGTCCCCTGCGACACCGGCGCGATCGCGTCACCTACTCGCTGATATCGATTGTCCGTCGAAAGCCGCAACCGGTCCTTCGTCAAATTCGGCCGAGCCTTATGGATCGTGTGCGAGTGGAACAGCAGCACATCGCCGGCTCGGAAATCGCACGAGTGCCAATCGATTCCGTCGCCACTCGGCAGGACTTCGTCGCTCAACCCGTGCCCGGCGTACTTCTTCCCTTCGAACAACTTGTGCTCGATGAATCCGGCACGATGCGAACCGCGCAGCACCGCGAGTCCGCCTAGCTCACCGGGACAATCGCCGATCGGCGACCAGATCGTGTATGTCTCGGGCGCGCCGCGGATGTACTGGAAATCCTGATGGGCGGCCGTCGTTTGGGACGCGTTGTTGGGGAATGTGACGCGCCCGATACGGAGTCGATGGGCCATGCTCTCGCCATCGAGGAGTTCGGAGGTCAGCTCGAGAAACTTCGGATCATCGGCGTAGGTTTTGAACTCGGGCAGATTCAGGATCTGCTTGTAGACGGCCATGTATTCCGGATCGCCCTCGGTGAACGGGCCGACGCCGGTCCAGGTTTCGTCTTTCGGATTGATCCAGCCGGCTTGAGCAACAATGCCGAGAATCGCGCGGCGAACGGCCAGCAATTTCTCGCGCGGCGCGACTCCGCGAAGAAATAAGTATCCATCGCGCGCAAGCTGGTCACGCAGGATTTTCGGATCACCAGCGGCGTGAGTTGAATCGACAAACAGAAGGAATTGTTCAGCCATACGCCGGCCGATCATACTCGCCGGCGACGGCACGCACACGGCAGAACCAGCGCGATCGCGGCCAGCGCGCAACCCGGTTCCGGCACGGGCGTGCCGTGAGCGCGAACCAGCCAATTTCCCGCGACGAGGCTTTCAAGCGGGCCGCGCTGGCCCGCGGGGATGGACGACAGGTCATTCTGGTTCATGTCGTCGATGGTGAACGCGAAGAACGAACGATTCGGCAGGTTCGGCGCAGTTTCATCCGAAGAACTGATGAATCGATTCACCGCGGTCGTGTTGCGAAAGATCACGGCCGCCAGCATCGTGCCATGCATTTCGGTTGGGGTGATGTTGTAGACGTTGAGCGTGTTCGTATTCGCGTTGGCGGTGATGCCGTTGACGGAAGTCTTGAGCAGCGCGTTCCACGGATCGCCGCCGTCCGCGTCTTCGTAGAGCAGTACGAGAATATTCAGGCCGTTGAGCTGCTGGGTGATTCCCGGCCGGCCGAACGCGACGCTGATCGAATCGACCACTTCGCCGCCGGGTTGAACTGGAAACGTGTTGAACCACAGCGTGTCTTCACCGGGATCGATGCCGATCGCCCGCTCGGCCGAGCCGTCGTCGATCGCATAACTGACATCCGCCGCCCAACCGCTGGGCGCGAACCCCACCCCGCCCGCTTTGACGGCGGCGACGATCGCGAGCACACTCAGCCATTTCTTGCCCACTTTCTTCCATCGATTCGAGATCATTTGACAACTCCTGCAAATATCCGTTAGTACTTACGGATCGTATCTTACAAACCAGGACAACGCACATGCAAGCACAATCTGGCGATCACGTCCGTGCCTTGGGACGCGTCGCGCTGGGCAGCCGCCTGAAGCGGCTGAGCGAGCGGCTGTTGAGCGACGTCGCCCGCGTGTACGAATCGCAGGGCATCGATTTCAAGCCGCCTTGGTTTCCGCTGTTCAGCCTGGTAGCAGAAGCCGGCGCGCGGGGTGTGACGGTTGTGGAAGCTGCGAAACAATTGCAGCTCACGCACCCAGCCGTCAGTCAATTCGCTAAGGAAATGACCAAGGCCGGCCTGCTCAGCGCGCGGGCGGATCGCAAAGACGGCCGACGACATTCACTTCACCCGACCAAGAAATTCCGCGATGTTCACGCCCGCGCCCAAGTCGTCTGGCGCGCGCTCGACCTCGCGATCAACGAACTCTTCACCGAAGCCGGCGTGAACCTGATCGCCGATCTCGCCCGAATCGAAGAGGCGTTGAATCGCCAAAGCTCGCAGCAACGCATCCTCGCCAAGCTAGAGCACACGCCAGCCGTTACGTGCGTTCGATACGACTTCAAATACAAGTCCCATTTCAAACGGCTGAACCTGCAATGGATCAAAGAAATTTTCAGGCTTGAGCCCGCCGATCGAGCCGTGCTGGACGACCCACAGGGCAAGATCATCGATCAGGGCGGCGAAATCCTGTTTGCGATGGATGAGGAAAAGGTGCTGGGCGTGTGCGCGCTGAAGAAGCTGGACGGTTCGCGCTATGAGCTATGCAAGATGGCCGTTGAAAAGAAATCGCGCGGCGCGGGGATCGGCCGTGCGCTGATGGAGGCGGCGATCAGGCGCGCTCACGAATTGCGGGCGACGGAACTGGTTCTTGAAACCAGCACCAGGCTCGGGCCGGCGATCAAGCTGTACGAGAAGTTCGGCTTCAAACATGTGTCGGTGCCGGCCCACACGGACTACGCCCGCACGGATACCGTGATGCGGTTGCTGCTGAATTGAGTGCGCACAAGCCCCACCGGAAACCCATTGTCATCCGGAGCGGTTTCCGCGAAGGATCTAGCCTTCCGCGTGTAGCCAGATCCTTCGCGGAGTACCGCGCCGGATGACACGCTGCTTCGTCTTGGCTTGGATCGTAAAAGGACTACGCCGCTTCCAGGAGCAGGCCCGTCTTCGGGCCCCAGCGGAGCTTGCGGTAGGTTTGAACGGTCACGTGGCCTGTTTGCAGCAACGGTTGCAGCGTACTGGCGCTCAGGTCGGCGCGATCGACCAGCAGACGAAGGTGCGGCATCTGGTGCGGATCGATCTGCAACTGCGGCATGGCCATCGAGATCAGCACGCGATTTTCGTTCATCCATCGCCAGGCTTCGCCGATGCCCCGAAGATCGCTTAAGCCTTGCTTGGCGACGGCGAACAGCACAAGCCGACGATCGCGCGTGACCGCGAGGCTCGCCTCGGCGAGCATGGGTGGCTTCACCGGACATTCGATCACATCCGTCGCGCCGCGCATCGTGGCCGCCACGATCGCGCCGGCGGCATCCGCGCCGTCCGGCAGATCGATCACGTCGCTGCCAATCGAATCAGCCGTGTGACGTTCGACGTCATGATCAGCAACCACAGGGCGCGAAACGGTAAGTGACCCCGTTTTCGGAATGAGGGGAATAAAGGGGTCACCTTCCTTTTCGTTCGCCGCTTGGAGGCGGACAAAGGGGTCTGGCCCCTTTTGGGGCGGTCCGGCGGAAATGCTGATCGCGGGATCGCGTTGTTTCGAAGCGATGGGCGCGGGCACCGCGGGTCGCGCGACGGAGACCGAGCTCGTGTTCTGCTTGCAACGCATCACGAAATCACCGGTCACTTGCCACTGCGGTGCGCTGGCGAGTTGTGCTTTGTCGCGCGTCGCACGGCACGTCAGCACCTGGTGCTCCGCGACACTCCCGGCCGCCAGCACGGGTGCTTCGCTTTCGAGCGGTCAGTGCAAAAACTGCTGGCAGACGCCCGACAACTTTCTGAACACGCGGATCGCCGCGAGCTCGTCGCGGGCATCCAGCAGCGCGAGCGACAGCGTCGGCGCGCCGGATTGTTCACTCGGATCGTTCGAATGAACGTCCGCTAAACCTTTGAGCGAGCGATAGCACGCCACGACTCCGTCGTGATCGCACGTCGCCAGCACGGTCCAGTTGTCGATCGATCGCAGGATCGCCCGCGCCTCGGCCAGGCGCGGGTTCGGGACATTCAACAGCCAGCGATCGACGTCCCAGCTCATCTCATCGAGCGTCTCGGACATGCGACGCCCATCCAGCGCATCGCACACGGCCGACTCCGTCGGCGTTTCGCTCGAACCAAGCTCAAAGCAGCTCACGCGAAATTCAGATGCGTCGAGCTCGATCAGCCCGACGCGCTCGCCTGATTTGCACAGGTGGGCCGTATATTCACGCACGCGATCGCGCTGGCTGCCGTTCAGATGCGGCGCGATGACCGCGGAGATTGGCGGCAATCGATCAGGCGAATGCTCTTCGGCCGATTTCGATTTCGTCGCACCGGGAATTTCAGCTTCGTTCCCACCGATAACCTGCGCGAATTCTTCCGGCGTCAGATCGGCCGGCAGGTCTGCATGATTATCAACCTTGGGAGGGGTGCGCTGCGGCCGCGCGGAGCCGCCAGTCTGGCGATCGCGCACGCTGCTCAAGAACAGATGGCTGATATCCGACAGCGACTGCTGCTGTTTCGGATCCGGATTGTTGGGTTGATCAGCCATGGTGTTCTCGTTTAGTCAACTTCAACGACGTTGTTGAGCTCGCCGAACTGGTTCGCCTCGACGTACTGGTTGTTCGGATCGGTCACCCAATTCCCGTCGACGACGAAGCGATAGCGATATCGCCCGGGCTTAAGCGGCAGGCTCATCTTGAACACGCCGGGCTGGCCGTTGGTCATCATGGGAGTCGACATCGGCGACCAGTTATTGAAGTCACCGGCGATCTGCACGCGTCGGGCGTTTTCGAAGCGGACGGAGAAGATCACTTCTTCGCCGACCTGTTTCACGCCGTAGAACTCATCGATTTTCTGTTCGGTGGTTTTTGTCGGCGCGAGCGCCGGTTTCTGAGCCATGTTCGCGAGCGCGCTGATGCGGTTGTTATGCACGACCGGCGCGGGAGCGGTCGCGACCGCCGCTGATGGTCGTGAAAGACCCGGAGCTTCCGCTTCGGGCTGCGAACGCGCGAATGACGGCGCCGGCGCTTGTCCGGGCAATGGCGTCGAATTGCGACCGAACTGGAAGTTCGTGAGCTGCGCGAGTTGCTTGGCGCGCTGCACGAGTTCCGCGGGGCGCGACAGCGTCTGCGTCGGCATCGGCTCGACGTCGGTCGGTCGATGTCCCATCAGCTCGCGAGCGAGATTGACGAAGTCTTTATATCCACGCGAACCCGGATCGTATTCGGTGATCGGCTGACCGAAGCTGGCGGCTTCCTTCAGCTTGGTGTTGAAGTTGACCGTGCTTTCCATCAGATAATCGCGGAACTTTGCGCGCAGCTCGCTGAGCACTTCGCGGGCCAGTTTCGTTCGCGTGTCGTACAGCGTCGGCAGGACGCGGATGGTGATCTGGTTGCCGCAGCGCTCCTTCAGCACTTCCAGCGTCTCCATCATCTTCGCCAGCCCGTGCAGGCTGAAGAATCCGGTTTCGACCGGGACGATTACTTCATCGCAGGCGCGCAGCGCGTTGAACGTGAGCAGCCCCACGCTGGGCGGGCAGTCGATGATGCACCATTCGTAGGTGCCGCGAACCTGCTCGAGCGCTTGTGTTAGTCGATCCTCGCGACCAGGTCGGCCGGCGAAGACTTGCTCGAAGCCCGCGAGCTTGATGTTCGAGGGTGCAAGATCGAAGTCGGAAGCGATCTGCCAGACGATCTCGTTGAGCCTGGCGACTTTGCCATCGCGCTCTTCGAGCATCGCGTCGTAGATCGTTCGCTCGATCTGATCTTCCGGCACAGCCAGGCCGACGCCGCAATGTCCTTGCGGGTCGACGTCGACTAAGAGGGTCTTGTGCCCCAGCCGCGCTAAGCACGCGGCCAGGTTGATGCTTGTTGTGGTTTTTCCGCAACCGCCCTTTTGATTGATGATAGCGACCGTCCGCATGGCGAAAACCTTCCTTGGCTTTCTCAGAAAGAATGGTGCGGCAGCGTTTCCATGCTGCGCTTAGCAACGTTAATCGGATGGAAGGGTGTGGGAACTTTAGGATTATCGGACAAGCGTGGGGAGAGAGGTCAGAGTTCAGAGTTCAGAGGTCAGGAATGCACGGACGCCCAGAGCGGTACGCCGCGCCGGGCGTCTTTCCCCGCATCACGCAGCTCTTTCGATACGTTCCGCATCGGTCACCAGTCGCATCGTTGGAGTCGACGTTTCCGATCCCGAATATTCCGGGACGCATTGTCGCAGCGCAAACTTTACGCGATCGCTGTTCGCATCCACCACATCGCGCAGCAGTTCCATCGCCCGCTTCACCTGACCGCGCGAAGCCACGGGCAATTGCCACACGCGAATCTTGCGGTGTGATGTCGGACAGGTGCGCTCATCGTCACCTGCGAGCTCTTCGTACAGCTTCTCGCCCGGACGAACACCCGTGTAGTGAATCTCGATGTCGCGCCCAGCTTTCAAGCCGCTGCGACGGATCATCTGTAGCGCCAGATCGAGAATTTTCACCGGCTCGCCCATATCGAGCACGAAGATCTCGCCGCCCTTGCCGATCGCGCCGGCCTGCATCACGAGCCGAGACGCTTCGGGAATCGTCATGAAGTAACGCTTCATATCCGGATGCGTGACGGTGACCGGGCCGCCCGCGTCGATCTGCTTGCCGAAGATGGGCACGACGCTCCCAGAGGAACCGAGGACGTTGCCGAAGCGAACGGCGAGGAATCTGGTATGCGATGGCGCCGGGTGAATGGACGGGACATCGAGTGCGATCGGGTCGCGGTAATTCATCGACTGAACGTACAACTCCGCCACGCGCTTCGTCGCGCCCATCACGCTCGTCGGGCGAACGGCTTTGTCGGTGCTGATGAGGACGAACGCCTGGGCGTTGAATGCCGCGGCGGCATCCGCGACGACTTTGGTGCCGAAGACATTGTTCTTCACCGCTTCGCCGGGGTTGTGCTCCATCATTGGAACATGCTTGTGGGCGGCCGCGTGGAAGATCACTTGTGGCTTGTGCTGATCGAACACCTGCCCGATTCGTTTCGAATCGCACACGTCCGCCACCGACGGAATGAGCTGCGCGCCGACCCAGCGTTCGCGGAGTTCGCGATCGATCTCGAAGAGCGCGTTTTCCGCACGATCGAGCAGGACCAGCCGATCCGGGCAGAAGCGCATGGTTTGCCTGCAGATCTCCGAGCCGATCGATCCGCCCGCGCCGGTCACCAGCACGCGTTTACCCGCGAGAAACCGCTGAAGCTCGGGTGTATCGAGATTGACGGGCTTGCGTCCCAGGAGCTGCGCCACATCGATGGACGAGATTTGCGCGCGTACAGGCTTCCGAATTGATCGTTTCAACCAACCGAGGTTCATCCAAGTCAGTTATCGGTCATTAGGATAGCAAAGGATGAGGATGCGCTTTCGGTGACCGCGGAGTGCCGTCCGGCGCGGAGTACCGCTCTGGACTGCCGTGAGTTTTCATCCTTCACCCTTCATCCCTTCGGCTTCAATCACTTCCCAATACAAAAACTCGCAAACACCCTCCCCAACACATCATCGCTGCTAATCGCGCCTCGAATTGTTCCAAGTTGATCGAGCGCCTCGCGTAGCTCGAGCGCGACGATCTCGGCGCCCGATTGCATCGCGATTCGCGCTCGCTGAATCGCACCCAACGCTTCCACAACCGCGCGCACGTGTCGCCCGGTCAACGCAACAGTCGGGTTCGCGGTATCCTGACCGAAGCACAATTGATCGAGCTTGGCTCGCAGCTCCGACATCCCCATGCCGGTCTTCGCACTGACGCTGAATCCGTTCTGCGTTTGCGACGCTCCAAGATCTGCTTTCGTGAACACCGTCAGGTGCGCATCCAGCGTTGCAGGTTCTGGATCGTTTGGATCGACCAATCGAAGGACGACATCCGCCTGCTCGATCGCCCGCTTCGACATGCTCTGCATTTGCTCGTCGATCGAATCGTTCGTACTTGATTCCAGTCCGGCGATATCAATCACCCGCACTAATCCTCGCCGAAGGTGAACGACCGCGCCGATCGCGTCGCGCGTTGTGCCCGCCACATGTGAAACCACCGCACGATCATTCCCCGCCAGCGCATTCAACAGCGTGCTCTTGCCGGCATTGGGCCGACCCGCGAGCACGACCTGCGGTTCGTGGGAGATTCGCTCGAATCGCGGGGAGTCTTCGAGAAGCTGTCGCAACGATCCAGCGATCGAATCCAGACGCATCATGGCATCGGATGCGGATAGGAACGAGACGGGTTCATCGGAGAAATCGATGCCCGCCTCGATCAGCGCGAGCGTGTCGGCCAGCACGTCCACCGGTTGCTGAAGCCGTCGCGCCAGCTCACCGGACATTAGTCGTCGCGCGGCGTTCAGCTCGGCTTCGGACCGAGCGGAAACGATCGCGGCGACGCCTTCGGCTTCGGTAAGATCGATCTTGCCGTTAAAGAATGATCGTGCGGTGAATTCGCCGGGTTCGGCTTGTCGCGCGCCTTGCGCGATGAGTTCTGCGATGAACTGACGGACGATCCAGACGTTTCCGGGGAGGTGGAATTCGATGACGTGTTCAGCGGTGACGCTGTTGGGTGCGTCGAACCGATAAACGGTTCCGGGAACTAGCAGATCGCGAAAACGCAAGCGGACAGGCGATGCGCCGGCTTCAGGAAGATGATCGACCAATCGCGTTGCAATCTGTATCGCATCCGGTCCGCTCATTCGGACGATCATGCGCGGCGCGGCGCCGATAGCCGAGCTGATCGCGACGATCGTGTCACCGCTTTGCATCAGTCGCGTGATGTTATGCGTTAGCGCGGTTTGCGGCGCTGTTGATCGCGCTGCATTTGCTCGGCCTTCTGCTGAAGCGAGGCGATCCAGCCGCCGAGTTTGCCCGGGGGTTTGTCGGGTTTGGGCAGACCCTTCCCGCCCCCGCTGCTGAGTTTTCTCCCGCCGTCGACGATCACCTTGCCCGCCAGCTCGGCTTCCTCGCGCTTTTTGATGTGATCGCGGATGCGCTTCGATTCGATGATGCCGAACGTCGTGCTCGCCAGGATGTACAGATTTAATCCGCTCGGGCCGGGATACAGCATCACCGGGAACAGCAGGCTCATCCACTGCATCATCTTCTGCTGCTGCGCCTGCTCGGGGGTCATCGTAGGCGGCTTTGGCGTGAAGTATTTTTGCTGAATAAAGAACACGATGCCAAGCAAAAGCGGCAGGATGTTCAATCCGGAAATCGGAACCCAGCCAAACAGATTGATCGGCTGCGACAATGAGATCAGATGGTCCGGCTGAGACAGATCCTTGATCCACGTCAGATGAATATGCTCCCACCGCAGGAAGCCGGCGTGACGCAGCTCGAACGTGCTCTGCAGCGCGCTCCACAGCGCGATCCATATCGGCATCTGCAAAAACATCGGCAGGCATCCAAGGATCGGCGTGGCACCGTGCTCCTTGTAGAACTTCATCGTCTCTTTGTTCAACGCATCCGAATCGTCCTTGTACTTCGTCTTGAGCTTCTCCAGCTCCGGCCCGAACTTGCTCATTCGCGCCATGTTTTCCTGCGATTTTTTGGTGATCGGATGCAGGATCAGTCGGACGATGAACACCAGCGCGATGATCGCCAGGCCCCA
>JACMJD010000502.1 GCA_014380825.1 Phycisphaerae bacterium
ACGGGGAACGGGCTGGTCAACGGATTCATCTGGTACGAGAACATGGAAGTGAGTTTTGCGCCCGAGCCGACGACCGCCGCAGCGTCGTTGGCCGGTTTAATGGCGACGTGGATGCGGCGACGCCGAAGCCGCCGCGTCTACGTTGCTGTCGTCTCGTGCGCATCCGCATTGTCCGCGGCAGCGCTGTCGGCGGATGACGTGTCCTCGACGGTTGCCGACGCGACGGGCTGCCGTTCCACGGTCGTTTCAACGGACGATTCAGCTGGCGAGTCAACGGGCGCTTCTTCATCCGCCAGGTGCAACGATGCGCCGGCGAACTGTTTACGGTGGTCTTCCGGAGCGATTTCGATATCGACCTCGCCCAGCGCTTCGCTCTGACTCACGAGGATTTTTTTCTCGCGGATCAGCTCGAGCAGCGCGAGGAACACACCGATCATCTCGCTGCGACTTTGTCGACCTGCGATCAGGTCGCTAAGCCGCAAGCGGCCTTCGCGCTTCAGGCGATCTTCAATGTCGGCGGCGTGCAGGTCGATCGGCGTGTCGTCGTACGTCACCTCGTGGAAGCGCGGCTTGCGCACGCCGACTTCCTTCATCAGCCGGCTGAACGCATCCAGCAGATCCCAGATCTGTACTTCTTCCAGATCCACGGGCGGCGGCTCATCGGCTTCGCCTTCCGTTCTCGCGGGCACGCGCGGGTAGCGCGATTGATGCTCATGCTGCTGATGTTCCAGCAGCATGGCCGTGTCTTTGAAACGCTTGTATTCGAGCAGTTGCTGAACCAGTTCCAACCGCGGATCCGCCAGATCCTGTGCGGCGGAATTTTCCTGCCCTGGTTGCACAGGAGGCTTGGGCAGCAGCGTTGCGCTTTTGATTTCCATCAGCGTGGCGGCCGTCACGAGAAAATCGCCGGCGACGTTGATATCGAATCCATTCGAGCGGCTCATTTCGCGCAGCGTCTCGATGTATCGCATGTACGAATCGGTGATGCGCGCGATCGGGATGTCGTAAATATCAAGCTCGTCCCGCTTGATCAGATAAAGCAGGAGGTCCATCGGACCGTTGTAGACAGGAAGTTCGACTCGATAATCCACTACCACCATCCTTGGTTGATTTGCATTACGAATTGTAGCGACTAAGCGGGCAGAATTCACGCGGCATCACGTCGCGGGTATCATCCAATCTGAATGCTGAACGAAATTGGTGACGTTGCAACGGAAGTGATCGAAGCCGAAGCGAACGCGGTGCGCGCGATGGCCAGCGTAGTGACACGCGATGATTTCCGCCGCGCGGTGCAGACGATCGTCGATTGCCCGGCCTCGGTGCTGTGCAGCGGCGTGGGCAAGGCCGGTCACATCGCGCGGAAAATTGCCGCGACGTTGTCCAGCACCGGCACGCCAAGCCATTTTCTTTCGCCCGCCGACGCGGTGCACGGCGATCTGGGCGCGGTGCGGAAGGGTGATGTCGTCCTGATCTTCTCCGCATCCGGCGAGAGCGACGAGATTCTTCGCATGCTCAGCATCGTGAAGAAGCTAAATCACCCGGCGATTGCGATCACCGCGCTCAAATCCAACAGCCTCGGGCGATTCGCCGACATCGTGCTGGAGATGGGGAAGCTTGAAGAAGCCTGCCCGCTGAGATTGGCGCCCAGCGCCACGACGACGGCGATGCTCGCGCTGGGCGATGCGTTGGCACTGAGCGTCATGAAGATGCGAGATTTCACCGCAGAAGATTTCGCGGTGTTCCACCCGGCCGGCCAGATCGGACGCAAACTAATCCGCGTTCGCGAGGCGATGACTTTCCGCATGGGCGAAAATCTGCCCGTCGCGAGCGACGCGATGAGCGTGGGCGAGGTGCTGCACGCGGTGAGCTCGATCAAACGTAGAAGCGGCGCGGTGATTCTGGTCGATAAAGATGGCTGCCTGACCGGCATTTTTTCGGATGGCGATCTGCGTCGTCTGGTCACCGACGACGACGGCACGGCTTTGAAACGTCCTGTGCGCGATGTGATGACCAAACACCCAAAACGCATCGACGCCGACGCCCTGGCGAGCGAAGCGATGGCGGTGATGCGGCAATATCGCATCGATGAGATTCCGGTGGTTGATGAATCAGATCGGCCGATGGGGTTGATTGATGTGCAGGATCTGGTGGTGCTGAAGTTGTTCGATGTTGAGCCGGAGAAGTGATTTCGTATTCCTCCGCGCCCGGTACGCCGGAGAGGATTGAGGAGAGGGTTTTCGCGTACTCGCGTCTTGTACGACGCCGAAGAGCTTTCGCTATCGCGAAAGCTCCTCACCCCCACCCTCTCCCAGAATACTGGGCGAGGGAGTAATGCGATGCGTTCATTAGTAGTCATCCTCATCACGATCATCCTGCTCGCGGGCGGGTTTACTTTGTATTCGTGGATGCAGCCGGCCAGGTCGGTTCGGACGATTTCATCCGGGTCGACCGAATCCGGAAACGTCACGCCGCCACCCGCGACGCCGGCGAATCAGCGGCTGCCGATTTCCAAGGGCGAGAAAGTTTTCGTCGAGAGCTTCGACAACAAGACCGGCAATCTTTCGCGACGATTTCGCGGCGCGACCTGGGACCCGCAACCCGATGGCACGGTGCATGTGCAACAGCCCGAGGCCGAGTTCTTCGCGGCCGATGGCCAGGTCCTTCGGGTGCGCGGCGAGCGCGGGGAAATCGTCGTTCCATCCAGCGGCGGCGGCAGCGCGGACGCGATGTCGCGCGCGCAGCTTCCCACGCGCGGAAAACTCTACAACGTGCAGATGAGCCTGATCCCCGCCGGCGCGAAACAGCCGGCGCTTACCTGCTTCGTCAACAATCTCTCGTTCGACAATGACACGTTCCTCCTGGCGACAGAAGAATACAAAGACGAATCAGGCAAAACCGTCGCGGCCGATCAGGTGCCGGTGACGGTGCGCGGCAGCGAATACGACTTCGACGGCCGGGGCGTAATCGTGCACTGGGATGAGCGCGATCAGCGACTGCGATTGCTCGAAATCGCGCATGGCGAGAGTCTGACGGTCAAGAATCCCAAGACGCTGGGCATCGCGACCACGCAGCCGGGGAAGGTCGCGAGCGCGACGGCGGTGAAGGCCACGCCAACCACAACCGCCGCGCCGCGCGACGCGGGCGTGATCGCAATGACAAAGCAAACCGCGACGACCGCACCGACGACGCAGCCGGAGGCGTCGCCGTATCGGGCGACCTTCGTCGAAAACGTCCGCATCGAGCAGGGCGGGCAGCAGGTGGCGCAGTGCGATCAGATGAACATTGATTTCCTGATGGATGCGCAAAGCTCCAGCGCGAATGAAGAGTCGGCGGCGACAACGCAACCCAGCCGCGGTGGACGAAAGACCGCGAAAAACTTCGCGCGAGCGCCACAGGCCGCGGCGACGGCGCCGGCCGAGCAACCGATTCGCGTGAAGTGGTCGGGCAAGCTCACGATTCAGCCGACGCCGGATGATGTGACGACGCCAAAGGGCAAAGACACGATTGTCGAGATGATCGGCATCGATCAGCCGGTGATCGCTAAGACGCCGGATGGAGAATTGAAGTGCGCATCGTTCCGTCTGAACACGAACGACAACAGCCTGTCGGTGCGCAGCTCGCCAGCCATCCCGCTGGTGACCGTGAAGGACGCAACTGGCGTTTCGATCACGACCGCGTCGTTCGATTACTCGGCGGAACATCACGTCGCGATCGTCAAAGGGAAAAGTCACGCGGAGTTTCCGATCCACGATGCGAACGCGCCGACGACGCAGCCTGCCAAGCCCACACAGATCGCGCGGGTGAATTGGAGTGATTCGTGTACGCTGCGCACGTCGCCGACACAGCAGCGCGGGCAGATGGCGATCGAGCACGCGCTGCTCCGCGGCGACGTGAGCGTCGAACATCCGCAGATGACGCTGAACTCGCGCGAGCTGGAACTTTCGTTCGATCCGGCCAATCCCCAGGCGACGACCACCGCGCCCGTGGCAACGGGCGGCGCGAAGATGTCGAACGTCAAGATCCAGCAGATGATCGCACGCGACAACGTGCGTGGCCGATTTGCCGACCCGACCGACGCGAGCGCGAAGCCGCAGTCGATCGATACCGATACGCTGACGGTTGATTTTGGGACCGGCGCGGATGGTCGCAGCTATCCGGCCAAGGCCGTCGCCCATGGAAGTGTGCGCGCCGGCGATGCGAAGTCGGATCTTCGCGCGAATCACCTTGAGGTGACGATGGTGCCCGCGCCGGCAACTCAACCCGCGGTTGCAGGTCGAAGCGATGCGCTGGCGCCGGTGCAGGTTAGTTCGCTGACCGCACAAGAGGGCGTTCGTGCGACATCGGCTGACGGGCAGGAAATTCAGTGCGATCAACTCCGCATGGAGCAGACCGCCGAGGGTCCGAAGTACAGGATCGTGGGCGAGGAAAGTGCGCCGGCGCGCGCATCAGATGGGGCGAAGTCGCTCGTCGGGAAGGTCATCGAATTCGTTCCCGGCGCGCAACGCGCGAGCGTGCAGGGCGCAGGTTCGATGCAGGGGACGCAGGAAATTACAGCGGCCAACGGTGCGCCGACGACTCAGCCGATCGAAGTGAACTGGCAAAGCGGCCTGAACGCCGATGGTAAAGCCAATCTCATCACGATCAGCGGCGGCATCGTTGCGAAATCAACATTGGAGGATGGTTCGGTTACCGAAGTGCTCGGCAATAAAATGACGATCGCGCTGGCCGACTCTCCGACGAACAAGCCGGCGCGAGAAGCGCCGACGACACAGAAAGCATCGGGCGGATTCTCGTTCGCCGGCAACGGCGCGGACATGAATTCATTCCGCGATAAAGTGTTCAATGTCGCAACGATCGACAGCACGCCGGAGATCTCCGAAGTGCGATCGACGATGCTCGCCGATGATGGATCGCTCCTGCGTCGGCTGCACCTGTTCGCGGCGACGTTCCAGTACGAACCGGAATCCAAGCGAATGATCGTCCCAGTTCCCGGGCGAATGCTGTACGAAGACCAACGAGGAGCCACAACAAAGCCCGCTGATGTGAAAACGAATAATCGAGCTCCGGGCGATAAGCTGAACCTGCGCGGCGCGACGGCGTTTGAGTGGCAGAAGGAACTCATCTACGACGACGCCGCGCGCCAGGCGACGATGAGCGGCGATGTCGACGTTGTTCACCGCGGCGCGGCAGATTCGACCAGCTATCGCATGCGCGCGCAGCGCATCGTGGCCAATCTGATGCCGGCTGAAGATGGCGCGGCGCGGTCGGACAAATCCTCACCGGCGGAGGCGAAGTTGAAGCGTCTCGTTGCCGATGGCGGCGTGACGTTCACCTCGTCCAACCTTCAGTTCATCGCCTATCGCGTAGAATTCGATCCGGACAAGCACAGGCTGATCGCGCGCGGCACCGACCGCGCGCCGGCCACGCTCTTGGACGCGGGCGGACTTTCGCAGGGCACGTTTACCGACTTGTATTACGACACGCAGCTCGATCGTTTCCGCACCGAAAACTTCCGCGCTACCGTTCGCCGGACAGGCGGCAGTTCGCTCACCGGATCTGGCGCGGATTCGGAGAAATGAAACATGGACGCCGCATTCCTGTCAGCAAAGTTCGAGCTCGCGTTGCCATATGACCAGTACGTGCAAACCGGCACCGACGAGCAGCAGCGCCGCTGGAAGCAAGTC
>JACMJD010000503.1 GCA_014380825.1 Phycisphaerae bacterium
AGATCCTTCGCGGAGTACCGCTCTGGATGACGGAACACTCAAATAGGACGGCATGATGTCAAAGGCCGTTGTGAGCCTGACGCTTCCGTTGAGCGACGTTGCCAAAGCGCACGAGCAGAGCGAGACCGGCCACACGCGCGGGAAGATCATGCTGCGCGTCGTCGACGAGTCAAAATAAAACATCCGGGTCCTCGCGAAGATCGCTGAAGACCCGGATTCACTCGAATCGCTTTGTTGGACCGGAGGATTACTTCGCGCTCTCGTCCGGATGCATCACGCCGAAGATGTTGCCGCCCGGATCGGTGCAGTAAGCGAGCCAGCCGACGCCGGGGATCGGCATTTTCGGGACGACGTTCTTCCCGCCGTTCGCGGTGACTTTCTTCACCGCATCGTCGACGTTGTCAACCTGGATCGTATTGACCGTTCGCGGCTGGCCGTCACGCGACGGCATCAGCCCGCCGTTGATCCCGCGCTCGCTGTCGGGGCCAGTTGTCGCGAGGTGATAGACTTCCGGGCCGGGCCAGGACTGCGCCTTCCAGCCGAAAACGTCCTGGTAAAACTTCACGCTCTGCTCGATGTTCGGACAGTGAATCTCGAAATGCACGATGCGGTTGCTCATATTGCGTCCCTTTCGTATCGCGTCCGTCAGACGAATCATTTCTCGACGCGTTTCCAGTCGGCGTCCAGCATTGGTTTGTCCGGGCCGGCTTGCTCGGTCCAGACTCGCCAGTGCAGCGTGTTGGGATCGGTCAGCTCGACATACTGATTCACCGTGTTGCCCGCGCCATCTCGCTTGAATGTCCGCGTGCCCATGATGCGCTTGCCGTCGATCGATTGCGGGGCGAAGTCGGTCGTGCCGTCGTAGACGAAGTTAAACTGCATGAGCTTGCCGTCGTCCACGCCGAACAGCGTGTAGTAGCGATCGTAATCGACGGAGCCGTCTTCTTTCAGCAGCGAGGTGGTGGCGACTACGAACTTCTTGCCCGGGCCCCACTCAAACATTTTGGTCGCGTGCAGCGGCCGGCCGTCGGACCACTTTGTGTCGATTTTCCAGGTGCCGATGAGCGCCGCGACCGGCTCGAGCAGCTTGTCATCCGCCGAAGCCTCGAGTTTCGGCCATTTGACCTGCGCGTCGTTACTCACCTCGGCGGAGCGCACCCACACGCCATCCATGACGGCTTTGTCTTCGCCCTTCGATTCGATCGAAACGTTCCATTTGAATTGGTTGGGCTCCGTCATTTCGAGCGACTGATGCAGCGTCGAACCCGTGGAACGATCGGCCGAAGGCATCGGCTTGTCGCTATGCAGGCGTTTTCCGTCGACCTTGAACTCGGAGACATCATGGTGTCCGTCGAAGACGAAACCCCACGCCATCAACTTGCCGTCCTGTTCGCCGAAGATGGTGGTGTAACGCTGATAGGCTTTCGTCGGCTCGCCAACGAAGGTCTTGGCGATGATGAACTTCTTGCCCACGCTCCATTCGTAAGTTGCGCGAGCTTGGAGCGGGTTTCCGTCGTTCCACGCGCCGTTGATGCGCCACTCGCCGCCAACATAAGGCGCCACCGCATCGAGCGGACCCGCCCAGCTGCTACCGACAACCAACAACGTCAGGACAACAATCGCACCCGCCAAATATGATCGCTTCATCGCGTCGCTCCTTTGTGCTCCCTTGCGTCACGTTCCAAGTAGTCGAAGTAATTGCGAAGTTGTCGGACGGCGGCATCGAACGGCGCCAGCTCGCCACGCGCGCGAGCTTGCATGATGCCGCCTTCCATCGTGTTCAGAACCATCTGCGAGAGTTCCATCCGGTCGACGGTCGGCGGCAGACGATCGCCCGCATCGTCGAGCCACTGCTTCACCGCCTTCACCCAGTTGACGAAGTTCTCATCGGTGAGCTGGCGCACGTCCGGATGGTTGTCGGCAAGTTCCAGCGCGAGGTTGCCAATGGGGCAGCCGAGCTTGCAGCCGGTTACCTCTAGTCCGCTGCGATACCACGCGAGCAGCGCGAACACGCGACCGATCGGATCGCTGGTCTGCTGCTCGATCGGATCCATCACGATCGGACGGAGATTGGCGCGGTACCACTCCAGAACCCCGGCGACCAACGACTCCTTGCTGGGGAAAAAGTGGTAGAGGCTCCCGCTGTTCACGTTCGCCTCGCGCAGGATGGTGGAAATTGCCGTCGAACCGTAACCCTGTTCATGGAAGAGCCTTGCGGCTGATAGCAGGAGGCTGTCACGGGTAGATGGAGGCATTACTAAATCGCTTAGTTGAACGATCAATCAAGTACCACACCAAAGCCATCGGTGCAACAGAAAAATTTATCGATAGACGCGTCGCGCGTCGTTTCGCGATTTGGCTTCATTGCTTCGTTGAACTGGAATTGCAGCGCGACTACGCGCGACGCGTTGCGTCGCGGCTATCGAGATAATTCATCACCCGGACGCGCTTTGCTCGCAAGCAGAAAGACGCGAATCGCGCGCGTCAGGTGTTCCCGCAAATCAGCGAGATCGCCAAGGTCCGGTCGATACTCCAACCATCGCAGCGCGCCGAGGTTGAACGGCAGCTCGTTCGCGTTCTGTGTCAGCAGCAGCGGCAGCGACCCAACCCGTGCGCCAGCCCCACGATGTACAACAGATCTGCCGATAGAATTCCCAGATCCGCGACAATCACCTCCGCTTCCTGAATCCATCGCACGGCCTCAGCGAGGTTCGAGGAGGAATTGAAGACCACCACCGGATCGCGGACGTTCAGCTCGTTCTTCTTCATCGCCGGCAAGACGGCAAGATCGAACACGCGTTGCGAGCTTTGGTGTTCGGTCATCAGGCAGAGTCCAACGCCCGGAATGCGCGGGATTTTTTCGATGTGAAGGAGGGATTCGATTTGCAGCCGCTCGTACACGAAACACCCCAGGTGCAGAGTCGTGGTTGTCTTGCGAATGATATCAGGGGGAAACCGCGTCGAGGGACCAAAACGTCACGGATTGTGGACGGTTTGACGCCGTGGGATCGGCAGTTCGTGTCTCGCGCGGGCATCCCTATAATCCGCACCAGCGTGATTGAAACCCGTCGACCCATCCAACAGCTTTCACCGTCGCTGGTGAACCGCATCGCCGCGGGCGAGGTGATCGAGCGGCCGGCGTCGGTCGTCAAGGAACTGGTGGAGAATGCGCTCGATGCCGGGACATCGAACATCATCGTCGAGATCGAAGACGGCGGCCGCGAGCTGATCCGCATTATCGACGACGGCGGCGGCATTCCGCCTGCTGAACTGACACTCGCCTTCGCATCGCACGCGACCAGCAAGCTGCTGAACGACGACGACCTGTTCGACATCCGCACGCTCGGCTTTCGCGGCGAAGCGCTGGCGAGCATCGGCGCGGTGTCGCACGCACGCATCCTCAGTCGCACGCGCGACGCCAACAGCGCGTATGAAATCTTCAACCGCGGCGGCGCGATCTCCGATCCGCAAGCGGCCGCCGGTAATGTCGGCACGGTGGTCGAGATTCGCAACCTGTTCTTCAACACGCCGGCCCGACGGAAGTTCATGAAAGGCGCCGGCACCGAGACCGGGCATATCTCCGAACAGGTTCTCCGGACGGCACTGTCGCACCATCGCACCGGATTTCGGCTGCTCAACAACGGCCGGGTTACGCTTGATCTACCGGCAAGTGGCGAAGAGGAACGCTGGCTCGCGGCGTGGCCGGATGAGTTCCGCGAGCAGCGGCTGCCGCTGGACACGCGCGACGCCGAGATGCAGCTTCGCGGCATCATCGGCCTGCCCGAGTTGGCGCGACCGACGGCGAAATACCAGCACATCTATCTCAACGGCCGCCCGATCCGCGACAAATTTATCCAGCACGCGCTGCGCGAAGCGTATCGCGGGCTGACCGAGCCAGGCCGATTTCCCGCGGCGATCTTGATGCTGGAAGTTCCGCCGCAGGATGTGGATGTGAACGTCCATCCGACGAAGATCGAGGTTCGATTCCGGGATGGCGGGCGGATCCACGGATTGGTGTTGTCCGCCGTCCGCGAGAAGTTACTGGGCAGCGATCTCACGCCGAACGCAATCCCGATGCGAACGGATACAGACGATCGCGCGCGAGTCGACATGCAGTCGAAGCTCGCGGCGTTCTTTCGCGGCGAGTTTGAAACTCCTGCTC
>JACMJD010000504.1 GCA_014380825.1 Phycisphaerae bacterium
ATTATCCGATCGGGATTTTGATGCGCTGTTCACCACCGACAAGCCAATCATTTTCGCCTATCACGGTTACCCGTGGCTGATTCACCGCTTGACCTATCGCCGCACGAATCACCACAACATCCACGTGCGCGGCTATAAGGAAGAAGGCACCACGACCACGCCGTTCGACATGGTGGTGATGAACGACCTCGACCGCTTCCATCTCGTCGGCGACGTGATCGACCGCGTCCCCTCGCTCGGCTCACGCGCGGCGTACGCCAAGCAGCTCATCCGCGACAAACTGATCGACCACAAAACCTATATCCGCAAACACGGCCAGGACATGCCGGAGATCCGCGAGTGGCAATGGAGCCCAAGCCAGCCGACGAATGTTGCGGCGAAGCCGCGCGGGAGCAAAGTTGCATCGCGACGGGTGCGCACTCGCAATCGACGGGCAACATGAACATCCTGGTACTCAACGCCGGCAGTTCGACATTAAAATATAAGCTACTCTCGCTGCGCGACGCCGCCGACGAGTCGCCAAGATTGATTGCGGCCGACACATTCGATTGTGCCGAATCAGTCGCCAGCGCCGCAGAGAGTGCGATTCGCAAATGCATGCCGATGGGCATCAACGCGGTCGGTCATCGCGTGGTGCATGGTGGCCCGAAGTTCACGGCGCCGGTGCGCATCACGCGCAATGTCGTGCACGCAATTCAAGACGTCTCAGCTTTGGCGCCGTTGCATAACGACAACGCGTTGCACGGCATCATCGCCGGCTGGCAACTGCTGCCGAACGTGCCGGCGGTCGCGGTGTTTGATACCGCGTTTCATCGGACCATCCCCGATGTCGCGGCGCTCTACGCGATTCCGCGCGAACTGGCCGAGAAGCATTCGCTGCGCCGCTACGGATTTCACGGCATTTCGCACAAGTATGTCTCGATGCAGTTGCTTAAAGCGATGAAGCGAGACGCCATCGGCGCGCGATTGATTACATGTCACCTGGGCAACGGCGCGAGCATCTGCGCGATCCGCGACGGCCAGAGCGTCGACACCAGCATGGGCCTGACGCCGATGGAAGGTTTGGTGATGGGCACGCGCAGCGGCGACGTCGATCCCGGTTTGGTCCTGCATCTGATTCGAACGCTCAACATGTCACCAGACGAAGTGAACGAATTGCTGAACCACCGCAGCGGCCTGCTGGGATTGTCAGGTCGAAGCAGCGACGTGCGCGAGCTTGAACAGCTCGCGCGATCGGGCGATCAGCACGCGGATTTCGCGCTCGAATCGTTCGCGTATCGCGTTCGCAAATACATCGGCGCGTACATGGCCGCCTTGGGCGGCATCGATGCGATCGCGTTCAGCGGTGGAATCGGCGAGCGCTCCCCCGACATGCGCGCCCGAATCTGCCGTGGCCTTGAGACGCTGCGCATTGAGCTCGATAGTCAGACCAATGCCAGCGCGTCCGGCAAGACGCTGCAGCGCATCGATTCGCGGAGAGGCGGCATCGAAGTGTGGGTCGTGCCGACTGACGAGGAAACGCAAATCGCGCGTGAATTGATCGGCGTCCTCTGAAACGGCCAAGGGCATAACAAGAAAGCCCGCTGCATTTCGCAGCGGGCTTCTTTAGTGGAGCCACGGGGATTCGAACCCCGAATTCAACCATGCCATGGTCGCGTGATCCCATTTCACTATGGCCCCGGGATCGGTTCGACAAACTTTAACCGCGTAGCGGGCAAAATCAACTTCCGCGCCGGAGCGCTGGCTCAACGATGCGCGCGAATCCGATGCGCGCACGTGACGGCCAGCGATCCATCGCCCACGGCGAAGCCGACGCGTTTTGTGCTGCCGGCGCGAACATCTCCGCCTGCAAGCAGGCGCGGAAGCGTCGTTTCGAGTGGCGTGGGTTCGCGATCCTTTAACGGCCAATGGCCGCTGTGGACGGCGTCGGGACCGGTCAGGAGGTAGCCCAGCGAATCGCGCGCGACCGAATCGGGCAACCAGTCGGCGTGCGGCTCGGCGCCGATGAACACGAAAATCGCGTTCACGTCGATGCTCGACGTGCGGCCATCCGAATGTCGAAGGTCGGCGCGATCGATTCGGCGGTCGCCGTGGATCTCGTAAATTTCCGCGCCGGTGTGCAGCTCGATGTTGGGCTGAGCGCGAATCCGCTCCGAGAGATATTCGCTCATGCCGGGGCCGAATTCGTTTTTTCGCACGATCAGATGAACGATTCTGGCCGAGCGCTCCGCGAGAAACATGGCCGCTTGCCCAGCGGAATTTCCCGCCCCCACCACTGCCACGGCTTGGCCCTGGTGCAGAAAACTTTCTACGCTCGTACACGCGTAATAAACTCCCGCGCGCTCGAAGCGGTCGGCGCCCGGCACTTCCAGTTTTCGCCAGTGAACTCCGGTCGCGACAAGCACCACCTGCGCATTGAAGATCGTTCCGCAACTGAGTTCTAAACTCAAGCCAGATCCGTCCGGCTTCGGTTGGATTTTGTCGACCGAAACCGGCGCGATCATTCGCGCGCCGAACTTCAGCATCTGAATCACGCCGCGCGTCGCAAGCTCTGCGCCGGACACGCCGGCGGGAAAGCCGATGAAGTTTTCGACCAGCGACGATCCACCCACTTGTCCGCCGGGGCCGAGACGATCGAGCACGACTGTGCTCAAGCCTTCGGATGCCGCATACACCGCCGCTGCGATTCCGGCCGGGCCCGCGCCGATCACGGCGAAGTCGACGTCTTCCTTCGGACAATCGCGCCAGATTCCCGCGCACTCCGCGAGCTTTTGCAGCGGCGGATTCTGAAGCACTTTGCCATCAACACATTCGATCGCCGGCTTTTTCTTCGGCGAGCCCATCTGCTTCCACACCGTTTGTCCCGGTTCCTGTTCCGTGTCGAACCAGGTGAACGGGACGAAATTCTTGTAAAGGAATTCGCGAATGATCGTCGTATCGCGGCAACTCTTCGGACCGGCCACCTTCATGCCCAGCACGCCGCTTTCCTGTAGCGTCTTACGGCGAAGCTGGAACGCGTTGATCAGCTTCTCGCTGATGCGCGGGATCGTGTTCAGCACGTCGCGCATCTTCGCGCCAGAGACACGGAGCAACTCGGTGCGCTCGCCACGCGCGATCGCGGTGACGATCACCGGCCGACGCGTCAGCAGATCGATGTCGCCTGCAAATTCACCCGGCCCGTGCCAGGCGACCAGGCGGTTGTCGTCCGCCGGGTTGAGAATATCGATCTTGCCCGCGCGGACGACGAACAGATCAACGTCCGCCTGCCCGGCACGAAAAATAATTTCGCCATCCTGATATGTCTGGCAGGTCGCGATGTCCGCGAGCATTTCGACTTCGGGGTCATCGAGCTTGTAGAGGTCGGATTGTGCGGCTTCGGGTGGCGTGAGAAGCATAAAGCCCTCGGGATAAGCATTTCCGGGCGTCTGAACGGCGCCCAACTCTAGCACAGCCGCGGCTCACAGGTTGATTTTAGCTCAGCTAGACGATTCGTCCCGTTCTGCCCTACCATGCGCCCATGGCGACGCCACAGATGTCCGATGCGATGACCGAAGGCGTGCGGGTGGGCGCTAGCGCGTTTTACCTGCGCGATGAATCGACGCCCGCCGATCGCGATTATCTGTTTGGCTACAATGTCGTCATCGCCAACACCGGCGATCAGCCGGTGCAACTGATCAGCCGGCATTGGCTGATCATTGACTCCGCCGGCCGGCGCGAGGAAGTCCGGGG
>JACMJD010000505.1 GCA_014380825.1 Phycisphaerae bacterium
CGCATCAGACCGGAACAGCACGCGGCGTGGAACAACCTGGGCACGACGCTGGGTGAACTGCATCGCATCGAAAATGCGATCGACGCGTTTCGTCGCGCGGTCGAGCTGAAGCCGGATTACGCGACCGGCTGGCGGAACCTGGCGCGCATGAGCCAGCGTGGCGGACGCGTGGACGAATCGATCGCCGCGTCGCAGCGACAACTGGCGCTTCAACCGAATGATCCACACGCGATATGGAATATCGAACTTTGCCGCCGCGAGCTCGCCGCCGAGCGCGGGCCGGTGCCGGTGCACGCGGATCGCCCGCCGATGTGGTTCTCGATCAGCGTCACCTGTTACGGCGATTTTCCGGGGTACTCGGTCCGCTGCGTCGACAGCATCGCGAACACACCGGGCCTGCTCGATCGCTGCGATGTTCACGTCGGCTGCAACACTGTTGTGCCGCGAACGCTTGCGCCGCTGCGGGCGCATTTTGATGGCGGGCGGCTCACCACGCTGGTCGAGTCGAATCGCAATCTGAACAAGAGCCCGATCGTTCGCACGAACCTCGGCATCACGCGCACGCCGTACGTGCTGGTGGTGGATGATGACAGCCACATGCTGCCCGGCTGGCTCGATGCGATGGATCGTTTCATCGAGCGCAATCATCCGTTCGACGTAGCCGGCAGCATTTTCGAAATTGATCGCGATGCCGAGTTTCAGAAGATGGTCGAACCCAAGCCTTGGTGGCGCGGAATCGACGCCGGTCATCCGGCCTACCGCACCAAGGTGTTTCTCGCGACCGGTGGAATGTATCTGGCGCGGGCAGCGTTTCTGCGGCAGTACAATTACCCGGATCGCTCGATGATCATCTGGCGCGAAGACGCGATGCTCAGCGATCTGACCAACCAAGTGGGCGGCAAACTGCTGCGGTTCCCCAAGTACGTGATGGACACCGTTCGCATCAACGACGGCCGTCGCCGCGGCGAAGATATCATGACGGTGGTGCCGGCGACCGACGAAGATTTCTCCACTCCGATGTGAGCTATGTTGAAACTGAATCTCGGATGCGGGACGAACGTGCTGAGTGGTTGGGACAACCACGACGCCGACGTCGACCTTCGTCACCCGCTGCCTTGGTCCGATGCCGTGGCCAACTTCGTGTTGCTGGAACATACGCTGGAACACTTCAATAGCGCGGTGGGTTACGCGATCCTTGAAGAGTGTTTTCGCGTGCTCGCGCCGGGTGGCGTGCTGCGCGTCTGCGTACCGGATGTGACGCGGGTTGCGCAGGCGGATGAGGCGTACGCCGAGTTTCTCGCGTCGCAGGGCTGGGGCCGGCCACCGGTAAAAGCGCTGGCCCAGCAGCACGGCCACGAGATGCTTTGGACGTTCGAGTCGCTTTCGGCGGTGCTCGCGAGCATCGGATTCGCGCCGCGTCGCGCGCAGCCACGTGTGTCGCTGCATCCGGAATTGTGCAACGTCGATGGCCACCATCGCGTGATCGGCGTCAAGTTCAACGACGTCGAAACGCTGGTGATTGAGGGCACGAAACCCGGTGCAGAAATAGCCCGCGCCCCTGCGGCGTCCGCTCAGTTTGAATTGCCACGCCCAACCGCGCCCGTAAACGTTACTCGGCCAACCGCTTCCGATGCGCGCGGCCTACGAACAGCAATCGTGGTGGCGTGCGATAGCCATTACTTCCCGCTCGCGCGTAACCTGATCGAATCAATTCACGAACATCGGCCGGATGAATCGATAGACATCCAGTTGCTGGATGTCGGACTGAGCGCGGAGCAGCGCGAGCAGTTGCGTCAGGGCAACGTGACGGTGATCGAACCGAGTTGGGATATTGACTTCCCCGCCCGCGCCGGCGCGCCGATCTGGTATCGCGCCTTCACCGCTCGTCCGTTTCTGCCGCGATATCTTCCGGATCGTCAGCTCTTGATCTGGCTGGATGCCGACACCTGGCTTCAGGATTGGCGAGCGGTCGCGCTCCTGATCCGCGGCGCATCGGATGGCGCGCTGGCAATTGTTCCGGAATTGCACCGCTCGTTTACGCATCTATATCAACCTGTAAATGACATCCGGCTGTCAGTCCGAAAGTCTTACGCGAACGCGTTTGGCGAAGAACTCGCCAGACAGATGACGTGGAAACCGGTGCTCAATACCGGCGTGTTCGCACTGCGAACCGATTCGCCGCTGTGGGAATTGTGGGCTCGCGTGATGAGCGATGGCCTGACGCGATCGACCGATCGCTTGCTCGCCCAATGCGCGCTCAACGTCGCCGTCGCGACGTCCGCCAGCGCCGTTCACCCGCTGCCGCAGTGGGCAAACTGGCCGTGTCACCTGGCGACACCGGCGCTCAATCGGACGAGCGGGCTACTGATAGAACCGGAGTTGCCCTACGAGCCGCTGTCCATCGTGCATCTGGGCCCGCGCCGAAACGCGAAGGTGGCACTGTCCTCAACCGAAGGCGACCCAATCAACACATCGCTCGATCGGACGTCAATCCGCGCGTTGACTGCTACGCGATCTGCTTGAGCCGCTGCGCCCGCGCCGCTCGCTGAATTCCCGGCACGACGTAGTCTCTCGCCACCGCGTCCCAGCTCATATGGGTCGCGAGGTCATAGCCGCGTTGGATGAACTGCTCGAATTCCTTCGGCTCGCGCGGCAGGCGATCGAGCAGGCCCTTCGCGACTTTGGCGGCGACCGTGTCTTCAATCTGGTCGCGCTGCGGTTGACCGATCGCGAGCAGTTGTTCGGGGCGCAAGCCTTTGGTCGGAAGTTCGGTGTAATCGGCGACGATGACATTCGGCGTTTCTTTTCCACCGGTCACCTTGTGGACGAAGCCGGCACAGCCGCAGCATTCGCTGAAGACGCAGATGCCGCCGAAGCTGATCGGCTCCACCTGGGCGATTCCGAACGGTTCGTAGATGCTCTGGCCGAATTCCGCGTCGGAGCCTTTGCGGATGTCCATGAATTCCATATCCGCCGGCATGCGCTGGCCGCAGAGATTCTGCTCGAAGCCGAACTGGTTAATGAACACGACTTTGATGTTGCGCGACTGCGCGTTGAATTCCTGCACGCCCTGGTAATACACCGCTTCACCGTTCGACAAATCCGGCAATCCTTCGCGATGCACGACCGGCCAGCGATAATTCGATTCCATCCGACGAATGTCATCCGGCCGGCGCGCGGGAACTTCGGTGCTCAGCGCGAACAGCACGGCCGTTTCGTTTCGTGCGCGGAGCATCATTTCCAGATGATCAAGCACGCGAAGATCTCGCCACATGCCCTTGCTCGGCACCAGCCGCGTGACGTGGCTGAACACGTAATCCGGCTCGTATTTCAGCAGTGATTTGCAGTATTGCTGAAGTTTCTTCCGGCTGCGCATCTTGTCGTCGACGGAAATC
>JACMJD010000506.1 GCA_014380825.1 Phycisphaerae bacterium
CCTGCGGGATAAGCAGTTGGTTTGAAGGTCGAAAGATACGAACAGGCGCGGCCGACAGAGCGTAGGAGTGGTCTGGGACCTCATTCGCCGGTGATTAAGCAATTAATCGCAGGTGAGACAAGAGGTTAGGCTCATTCGGCCCTGTCGGCCGCGTCCATCGTCTGTGGCTGTAACTTTCATCGCGGCGAGTCGTCTCTAAGTACCAGCGATTGTGTGGGCGATTTCCTTGGAGGGAACGGTTTGAGCACGGCAAGTCCGCCATCCAATCTCGATTATCGGTCCGACGGCCATAGTGCTGATGGGCAGATGCTGCGGCCGCGCGAGGTCACGTACTTCGGGCTGCCGCTCTCGGCGTGGGTGCAGATCGCGGCGATCGCCACCGCCATGGCCGTGCTGTTCTGGCCGAACCTGCGGCGGCTGATTCTCAAAACGAACCCGTTCACCGGCGAGGCGAACTGGGGCCACTCCATTGTCATCCCGATCATCGGGATCTATTACCTTTATGTGAATCGCGACGAGCTGCTCCGAGCCACCGTCAAGCCGGCCTGGACTGGGCTGTTCGTCATGCTCGCGGGCATCCTGATCGCCGGCTACGGGATTTATCCCGGACGCAACGACACGGTCTGGGATTACGGCATGGTGATCACGCTGATCGGCGTGGTGCTGCTGACCTGCGGCTGGCAAGTCATGAAGGTCGCGTGGTTCCCGCTGCTGTTCCTCTTCGCCGCCATTCCGTTCCCCGGTTTGATCTACAGCAAGATGGCCATGCCGCTCCAGAACATCGCGGCCAAGGTTGCAGTGGTGACGCTGCAACTCACCGGCGTGGATGCGACGGTGTCGGGCACGAAGATTCACATGGGCAACGGAATCATGTCGCCCGTGCGAACGCTGAACGTCGCCGAGGCGTGCGCGGGACTGCGCTCGCTGATGACGTTCATCTCCGTCGCCGCGGCCGTGGCGTTTTTGTCCAGCCGTCCGCTGTGGCAGAAGCTGGTGATTACCGTGTCGGCCATCCCGATCGCGATCTCCTGCAACGTGATGCGCGTCGCCGGACAGGGCTTGCTCGACCATTACTGGAGTCCGGAAGTTTCCGAAGGATTTGCGCACCAGTTTGTCGGCCTGGCGATGATGGTGCCGGCGTTTTTCCTGGTGCTGATGGTTGGATGGTTGCTGGACAAGATATTCGTGGAAGAAGTGGCTGAGCAGACCGATCAGCCGAAGAAAACGGCGCGCGTGCCGAAGCGCGTGGGCCAAGGTTATCGCAGCGTGGCGGCCGTTGCCGCGACCGGATCGGCATCTGCGCCGGCGAATTCCAGTGAAGCACCGCGACGGCAATTGCAGGAGGGCGTGTAAATGAGCAGCAATCATGTGGCGCCCGCGCCGGTCAAGCCCGACTTTTTCACCGCACTGCAAGGCGCTGTGATGCGCACGCTGAACCGCCCGCAGTTCGTGGCGGCGTTCATCGTGCTGCTCGTCGCAGCCGTCAGCCTGAATGCGGCCACTCAGTACCTTCGGTTGTACTTCAAGAAGGAGCGGGTTGAGTTGGTCAAGCCGCTCGAACAGATTCCCGTCTCGCTGGGCCCGTGGATTCAGATTTCCAAAGATCAGCCGCTCAATGCGGAAATGCTGGATGTACTGGGCACGAAGGCGTACATCTTCCGTGACTATCTCGACTCGCGAATCGTCAAGCCCGAGGTCATCGCTGAAATCAACGGCAACGAAAAGACCGCCGGCGAGCGTGCCCAGATGCTGGGCCAGATCCGGATGAGGCAACCCGCGGCCCACGTTCGAATGGCTGTGACGTATTACACGGGCATGGTGGACACGGTCGCGCATATTCCCGATCGCTGCTACGTTGCCGACGGAATGGTGCCGGATGTGAAAGAGACGCCGGTCTGGAAAGCAGCGAATCGCCTGCATGAGCCGATCGACGTGCGCGTCAGCTCGATTCACTTCGAAGAAGCCGAGGGTCGCGGCGCGGCGATCACGAAAAACGTCGCGTACTTCTTCCACTGCAACGGCGAATACGAACACGACGCGATCAGCGGCGTGCGCATGCGACTACAGAATCTGGCCGAGCGCCACGCGTATTACGCGAAGATTGAAGTGATGACCGAAATGCGCGACCGCGCAGTATCCGATCAGACGCTCGCCGATTTCCTGACGAACGCGCTGCCCGAAGTTGAAAACTGCCTTCCGGATTGGCAGAAAGTGAAAGCCTCCGCCGCCGCCGTTGCGACGGCGGGGAAATGAGCCCCGCGAAGTGAATGACCGTGGCATGGGGCCTTGGAATTTGTGATCTACTGAACCCGCGCATCAAGCGATTGTTCCCGTCTGTCTCACGCGATATCGCTGCTTGCCGCATCTGACGAATAGAAAAAACGACATGGCTAAACGACGACGCATCAACATCAAGTTCGTGGTTATCGCCGCGATGATCCTGGTGCTCGGGTTGGGCACGGCCTTCGTCCTGATGAAGACCGTCTTCAAGCCGAACCCGCAGAAGTACATGGCGCTGGCGCAGCAGAACATCGCCAGTCAGGATTGGGAATCGGCGGTGAAGAACCTCAGCACCGCTATCAAGTATTCGCGTCACCCCGACCCGGGCCCCTGGATCATGCTTGCCAACGCGCTGAATCACCTCAGCGCCAAGGATCCGGCCGAGTACGTGCAGCAATATCGCGGCGCGCTGCATCACGCGCTGTCGATCGATCCGAGCAACAAGGACGCGATCAGCCAACTGCTCGAATACCACATGGACGTCGCCGAGGCCGGCGGACGCATGGCGAGCAACTACGAGCAGATCACGAAGTTCGCCACGCGGTTGAAGGAGATCGATCCAGCCGACAAGCGTGCCGAGTACGCGATTCACTTCGCGACGCTCGACCAGTGGCTCAACGGTTCGCAGACCGACCCGAAGCTGGTCGGCGACGCCGAGGACAAGCTCACGCAGCTCCTGACCACCG
>JACMJD010000507.1 GCA_014380825.1 Phycisphaerae bacterium
ACGAGCGGGATGCTCAATCCCGCACCCACCGCTTGAATGCGTGAATTGACGATCATCGTCGTGTTGAACTTCCGCAGCCGCATGCCGATCAGGTCGGCGAAGCTCACACGGGCGCCGCTGACGAGCGCGCGAACGTACAGGCCGACGAATTGAAACATGATTCCGAAGATGATGAGGAAGAACAGAAGGACGATCACGAGAAGAATGACCCATCCGGTCGACCAGGTGCTGTCAGGTTGTGCGAGAAATGCCGGCATGTTCGTTAGCCCTTTCAAAGTGTCTCAACAATTCTTTCGGTGTAGAGGTGGGGAGGCGAGCAGGTGAGGAATTGCTCTTACACCTCTACACCTCGTCACCTCCTCATGCATTTGCTGCTTTGACGACCACGCGGCTGCCGCGCGATTCCGTGACGGTGACATCGGTTCCCGCGCGAAGGAACGCGCCTTCGGTGACAACCGAGACCGGTCGCGAATCGTTCATTGTCTCGTCGCGAAACTCGGCCGACCCACCGGGTTTCAGATCGGTCATGGCCTTGCCCGTCTGTCCGACCAGCGGCCAGACGATGTCGGCGCCCAGCGCGCCCATCATGGTCGGGTCACCGCCGGGCGGCATCAGCATCATCTGATTGAAGTACGGAATCTTCGGCAGATATTTGCTGAGCCAGAACCATAGGATTAGCGAGCAGACCATTCCAAGGGTGACAACCAATAGTCCGCGTTGCATCGCCGCGATCGTGCCGTTCATGTTCGGCAACACACCTGGCCCGCTCGGTTCATTGCCGGCGAACGTCATGATCAGGCCGACGACAATCATGAGGATGCCGGCGATTCCCGAGACGAAATGACCCGGGAAAATGAAGATCTCAAACGCCAGCAGCGCCAAGCCGAGAAAGATGATCGTGACCTCCAGCCAACTCGCGTAGCCAGTCAGCAATGGAATACCGAGCAGCAAGCTGAGGCTCACGAGCGCGACGGCCTCGGGCGCTCCGTGACCGGGAGCCGAGAGTGCGATCTTCAGGCTGAGTATGAAGATCACCAGAAGGATCAGACGGGCAATCGTGGTTCCCAGCCAGCCGAGGATTTCTTCGCCGAGCGTCGGTTCGAATGTGTCGGCGATGCGGAGATGTCTCGCCTTTGCAAGTGCTTCCCGCGATCCGAACTCGCCGCTGCTCAGGCCGATGGCGCTGGCCGTGGCGCTGTGGATTGTCAGCAGCTTGTCTGCTGCATTGATGGGGTCGATCACTGAGCCGACCACTTTCCAACCGTCCGCGGCAAGTAATTTGAACCCATCATCATTCACAATTCGTCTTTCACCGGCGGTGTTCTCGACGAATCGGATCGAATGCCCAAGCACGACCATCGCCTCGGCCAGTTTCGGATCATGCTTATTGCGCTGAGCGGAGTCGAGGAAATCCGCAAGCACGGGACTTTCTGCCTTTGCGCGCTCGGTGGGTGGCATCGCATCAACGCTGCCGTATCTATACATGATGGGTGCACAGTCACCGATTTGCGCGTGCGGCTGCATCACGATCTCATCGCACGCGAACGCGATCATCGCACCAGCACTGATGGCCTTATCGCGGACGAACGCGATCGTGCGAACACCTTCCTTATCTTGTCGCTTGATATATCGCGACATCTCCAGCGCGCTGGTGACGAGTCCGCCGTACGTGTCGATTTCAACGATGACGGTTTTCGCCCCGGCCGCGCGGGCTTTGGCGAAGCGACGCATGAACGAATCGCGTTCGACGTCGTCGATCGTGCCGCTGATGACGACGACCGCCGCCGGCTGCATCGCGATATCGGTCGTTGGTGACGAAACGCTTGAGATGTCCGCTCGAGCGGCAGCAGATGGCAGTAGAAGGCTCAACAGCGCGATCGCGATTCCGATGGATCGTGATCTAATCATGCCTTCATTTTAAGCGAAGTCCGGCGAATGTGTATGGGAATCGCGCTTATAACGAAACGCGATTTTCCAACACGTCGGCACAGTGCCGAGTCGCTGTTATCCAGAGCGGTACTCAGCGAAGGATCCAGCCTGAGTCCGGCGAAGCCAGATCCTTCGCGGATTACCGCTCCGGATGACAGTGTTGACTTGAAGTCGGAGCGTTTGATCAGATCGGCAATGCATCCGGCGCGGTCACGTCGGCGTGTTCTGACGTCGGCGGCTCCACGATGGCGAGATGATCCGCCCAGAAGGCGTCGAAGGTTTGTTCCAGGGAATAATGCGTGGCCCGCAGCGAGGCGTTGTGGGCCATGCGACGGCGGCGCAGTTCGTCGGCGAGCAGCAGGTCGATCATGCTCGCCCACAGGCGCGCATCGGTGGCGGGGAGCATCATGCCAGTGACGGCGTCTTCCATCATCTCCTTCGGGCCGCCTTCGTTGCTGACGACGACCGGCAGGCCGCTCGCCTGCGCTTCCATCACCACCTGGCCGAGCGTGTCGGTGCGAGAGGGGAAGACGAACAGGTCGCTCCCCGCATACAGCGCGCCGAGCTGTTTGTCGTTTCGGAACCCCAGGAAATACGCCGGCGTTCCCGCGAGCTTCTTTTTCATCTCGGCAAGATAAGGACCGTCGCCGGCGACGATCAGCGCGGTATCGTTTCGCTGGCGGCACAGTTGCCGGAACGCATCCACCAGCAGCGGGAGATTTTTCTCAACGCTCACGCGACCGACGTAGAGCAATCGCAGCGGTTCCTTCACGTTCAGGTCGGCCCAGAGATTCGGATCGCGATGCGAGGGATTGAACTTGGCCGTGTTCACGCCGGGCTGAATCATGCGCAGGTTCTCATCATTCAACCCGAGATCGCGCAGGTTGAATCGATACTGATTGCTGCGCGAAAAGACCGCGCTGGTCTGTCCGTACAGCCATCGCATGTACGCCTTGGTTCCGTCGGCCATGCGGTGATCGCGCGTGAGGTGCGAGACGTACGCGGGAAAATCGGTGTGATATGTCGCCAGCAGCGGGACGCGCAGCATTTTTGAGACGATCCATCCGCACAATCCCATTGGACCGGGAGTCGAGATGTGGATCGCGTCGAACTGCTGACGGTCGGACCATTCCAGCACATCAAGCAGCGGGGGGAGGTTCAGGCGGATGTCCTGGTAGTATGGAAGCGGACGCGAAAGCAGCGGGACGAAGTTTTTGCGATTGATCGACGAAGAATCCGGAGAAGAGACTGGAGCTTCCGCTTCCGGCTGCGACGGAGCGCACGTGTGAATCGTCAAGTGACGACCGAGCCGGTGTGCTTGTTCACCCATGTCGCGGATGAACCTTGCGACGCCGTTTACTTCGTCGATCGTGTCGGTGAACAGTCCGATGCGAAGCGTGCTCGCCTGTTTGGGTTTGTGCTGCCGCGTGATCTCGTGCAGCAGGTGGCGCTCCTTGTTCTGATGGAACACCGCGAAGTAGTAGGGCATCAGCGTGAACTGCTGCGCGATCGCGGCCCCGATCGAATCGAACAGGCCCGTGAAGCTCGCATCGTCTATGCTGCGATTGATCGCATCGGCGATGCCCTGCGAAACATCGCGGTTGATCCGGCTGACGAAGTCAAACATATCGCGATGCTCACCCAGCGGCGGCATGCCGTCTTTCAAACTGCTGCGCAGCGACGGATGTTCCTGATAGTGTTTGATGGCCGAGTCGACGAACAGGCTTTTCAACAGCGCCGTTCCCGCGACGGGCTCGGGTGGATGGCCGCTGAACGGCGAGACGATCGTTCGCCCGAATTTCTTCACGCGACTTTTCACATATTGCTTGGCGATCGCGAACTTCGACGGCGCGGGCCGCTCACCCACGATCATCTGTAGCACCTGCGTCGCGAAGTTTGCCTGTCGGCCGGTGAGGAGATGATTCGTGTAATAGCGAACCGCGACGCTGTAAAACGTGTGCGCCAGCTTCGCGCTCGAGCCCGCTTCGCCCCCCGGCGCGCAGCGGCCCTCACGAAGACAATTCAGCACATCGTCGACCGTCTGCACATCGGCCGGAAATTCTGTCCAGGTGCGGCCGATGTTGAGCAGCCCGTGATCGTCGCTGCCCGCCGTGCGGGTTTTTTTCCAGGGTTCGTCCCAGCGCGGCGAGAGGTTGTGTGTCTCGGCGAGTCGCTGGATTTCAGATTTAGTTAGCCGATCGAGCAGCGGCTCGAACGCGTCGCGATGCAAACTGCTGTGCGCGCCGTTCAGGCATTCGAACCCTTTGAACATCAACAACAGCCGTTCGACATGCCAGCGCTCGAGCTTGTCATTCTGACGGTAAATCGGATGCGCCACCGAATGCGCGAGTCTATGCCGCTCAATGAATGCGGCCACGTCGTAGATGTTGCTGGCCAGGTCCTGTAGCTGCGCGTGCTGCTCGCGTTCGATGCCCCAGACGAGGATGTGCATCTTGCACAGGTCTTCGGGAAACCAGGTCGTCAGCTCTTCGCCTACGATGACGTTCGCGCGATCGGCGATGCACAGGGCGCCGTCGATCGTGTCGTGATCGGTGATGGTGACGAAATCCATCCCACGCCCGGTCGCCTGCGCGTAGACATCGTTCGGCTTGCTGTAGCACTCCGGGCAGTTGATCGCTTCCAGCGCTACCTCGGCGGCTTGGTTCGATGCTTCGGAATGGCAATGCAGATCCGCGCGGCGCACGGAGGCGGGGGTCCAACTCTGCGAGGCGTGCGGGGTGAATCGCTGTTCGTTCATATGCTAGCGTAGCCTAACTTAACTTATGATATCCGAAACGCGGGGTGTGTGCATCAGAGAATGTATTAGCGGAGCGCGAAGGTTCAGTGAAGGGCGCTTTATCGGTCCTCACGCCGATTGCGTGCAACGAACGAGGGTTTGAAGTGTTGAATTCGCCCGCCCCGAATCGACGGTTTCCGATGCGAGTGCGAGACCCATTACAAGATCGTTCGCTTTTCCCGCGACCACCAGCGCCGCGGCCGCGTTAAGCAGTGCAATATCCCGCGCTGGCGACTTCAGTCCGTCGAAGATCGCCTTCAGTATAGCCGCCGACTCGTCGGCGCTATTCACTTGCAGATCCGCGAGATTCGCGTGCGCGAGG
>JACMJD010000508.1 GCA_014380825.1 Phycisphaerae bacterium
ATGGCTGCGCGAAGGCAAGCTGGACAACGTCGCCGGCGGCGAGCCGGGGATTAACGAAGCCGACCTGGCGTCATTCCTGAACGCCGATCTGAGCTCGAAGTGATCAGAACGAAACGCGCGAACAGCGAGACAGTGTCATCCTGAACGCAGTGAAGGATCTCGGGAGGTGAGTGACGTCCACTCCAACCCGAGATCCTTCACTTCGTTCAGGATGACGACTCTTCTGCGACGACAATCAGCGTCGTCGGCACCCGCTCAATCGCACTTGTCGTGTCTATCGTCCTTGTCGTGTTTGTCGTGCTTCACGTTCTTGTCATGCTTGTCATGCTTCGGCTGTTTCTTTGGCTTCTTGTGTTTCTTGTGCTTGTCCTTCTTCGGATGCTTCACGGGTTTCGTATTTAGTGGCGGTGAAGCAACCGGCGGCGTAACCGGCGGTGTAACAGGCGGTGTAACAGGCGGTGTAACAGGCGGCGTAATCGGCGGAGTGACCGGTGGGGTCACTGGCGGTGTCACCGTATCCGTGTTCTGAATCGCATTAACGCCTTCGCCGCCGTCGAGGATGTCGTTGGCTGCGCTGCCGATGAGCGAGTCGTCACCCGTGCCGCCGAACAGTTGATTCGTGCCGGCATCCGACTGGAGCGTGTCGTTACCATCGCCGGCGTCGAGGGTGTCATTTCCGTCGCCGCCAAGCAGACGATCGTCACCTGCGAGCGAATGCAAGCTGTCGTTGCCCGCCCCGCCGTCCATGATGTCGTTGCCTGCGCCGGCCTCCAGCAGGTCGTCTCCTGCGCCGCCGGCGATCGTGTTGTTGCCGTTGAATGCGTCGATCGCGTCGCGCCCGGCTCCGCCGTCGATCCAATCGGCGCCGTCGCCGGTCACAATATTGTCATTTCCATCGCCGCCCGTGACCGAGGTCAGGGTTCCGCCGGCGTCGTGAATGATGTCGTCGCCGGCGTTGCCGTCAATGACGTCTCGTTCCATGCCGGCTTCGATCGAGTCGTTTCCATCACCGCCGATCATGTAGACCAGGATATTGCCGAGCCCGCCGCGCACTTCATCGACGCGAAGCGTGTCGTTCCCGCTGTTGCCGCGAATGACGATGCGCTTGACATCCGCCAGAGTGAAAAACTGCGGCGCGCCTGCATTGATGTTGACCTGCACCTGATCGCCGGTGACGTTGCGGCTGACAACGATCGTGTCATCCACGTTATCGTCGCCGCTCACGCGCAACGTTCCATCAAGTAGCGCTGCACTGGCAAGCAGGCGGCGTGTCTCAAGCTGCTCGAACAATCTACGAAAAGCCGGCGACGACATGTTGGTCCCTCCGAGAGTAGGTGAGACCTCCATGTCACAGTTCGATCGCGCCACAACACATGATGTGGCGCGAATCCGTCCAGATGTGAAACAACTCGAATTGTCAGTCCAGAGTGCCGCGAATGCGGCGCGTTTCCTTACCTATCGGTATCACGAATGGTGTTATCGCCGTTACCGCCATCAATCAGGTCGGCCGCGGCGCTGCCGGTGAGCGTGTCATCGCCTTCGCCACCGAAGAGTTGATCGTCGCCGCGTCCGGCGCGAAGGCGGTCGTTGCCATCGCCGGCTTCGAGCGTGTCATTGCCGGCGCCGCCCCACAGGCGATCGTTGCCGCCGTTTGAAATCAGCTTGTCGTTCCCGCGTCCGCCGTCGAGGAAATCATTGCCGGAGCCCGAGCCGAGCCAATCGTCTCCCAGTCCGCCCCAGATCACGTTGCGGCCGCTAAAGGCGTCGAGGAAATCGTTGCCGCGTCCGCCGGAAATCCAGTCATTGCCGTCGCCGGTGACGATGTTGTCGATCCCGTCGCCGCCGTCGACCCAGTTGTTTCCGCCGGCGTCGGTGATCTGATCGTCCCCGCGCCCGCCGCTGATGAAGTTGCGCTCCAGACCGGCGTTGATGATGTCTTTGCCTTCGCCACCGTCGAGATAAACGAGGATTTTCCCGAATCCGCCGCGCGATTCGTCGATCGTCAGCGTGTCGTCGCCGTTGCGTCCGCTGACGATGATTCGCCGGACGTCCGCCAGCGTGAAGAACTGCGCCGCCTCAAGGTCGAGGTTGACCTGCACCTGATCGCCGGCGTCGCTCGGACTGACGATGATGGTGTTGTCCGTATCCGCGTCACCCGCGACGCGCAGCGTGTGGCCGCGCAGCGTAGCGCTGAGTAACCGGCGGGCTTCGAGCGATTCGATCGACTTCATGAAAGCGGGTGACATTGAAATTCTCCTCTGCCGTGTGTCGTGCGGCTGTATCTTCCGTTGTCCCGTCAGGAATCACAACGAGAAAAACGCGGCAGTATTGTTGTGAAAATGGGGGAGATTTCAGGCTAGCGCCGTCGCTGCCGAAAGCACTGTCATGCAGAGCGGTACTCCGCGAAGCATCTGGCCTGCCGTGTCGAGCTAGATCCTTCGCGGAGTACCGCGCTGGATGACAGTCTTCGGTGAATCGTGGCTATCTTCGCGCTACTTCTTCTTCGGCGCAAAGGCCAGCACGTTGACGGGCGTGGTCCCACGCCCCTGGCCGTCGCCGTACTGGATCGCCATGGTGACCAGCTGCTTGGCCTGGTCGATCGCGTCGACCACGCTCAGGCGGTTCGCCAGCCCCGCGGTGATGGCGGCGGAGAACGCGCAGCCGCTGCCATGCGTCTTCTCCACCGGCTGCTTCTTGGCGGCGAATTCCAGGAATTCGCGGCCGTCGAAGAAGACGTCGACCACCTGATCGCCGGCGTCGATCCCTTTGACGATGACCGCGTTTGCCCCGCTATCGACCAACCGACGCGCCGCATCCCGCGCGGCGGCGGTGGTCGTCAGCGCGCGAATGTCGGTTCCGGTCAGCTTGGCCGTCTCGTGAAGATTGGGTGTGACAACCGTCGCCAGGGAGAACAACTTTTTCCGCATCAGCTCGATCGCATCCGCTTCGAGCAGGCTCGATCCGGACTTGCTCACCATCACCGGATCGCAAACGTAAGGCTGAAGCTTATTCCGCGTGATGCAGTCTTCCACCGCTTCGATCACGCCGCGGCTGCTGAGCATCCCGGTCTTGCACGCATCCGCCTGGATGTCGGTGACGACCGTATCGATCTGTCGGCGGACCAGCTCCGGCGCAATCTCCAGCGAATCCTTCACGCCCATCGTGTTCTGCACGGTGACCGACGTGATCACACTCATCCCGTACACGCCGAGGACGGAAAAGGTTTTGATGTCCGCCTGGATGCCCGCCCCGCCGGAAGGGTCGGAGCCGCCGATGGTGAGCGCTGTTTTCATGGTCGCGTGGGAATGTACGGGGACGATGACAACGTGACAAGCGAAGGCAGGATGAGGAGGTGGGGAGGTGAGGAGGTGTAGAGGTGAAATGAATTCATCACCTCCCCACCTCGTCACCTCCCCACCCGCTACCTTGTCATCTGCAATCTCGGCGCGATACGATCAGTCAACGGAGGTCAGCAACCATGTCCCCCACCACCGACACCAAAACGCTCCCGCCGATCGATCTCATGAAATGGATCGAGCAGCACCGCCACGAGATGAAGCCGCCGGTGAGCAACAAATATCTGTACGATGGTGAAGACTTCTTCGTGATGATCATCAACGGCCCGAACGCGCGGAACGATTTTCACGTGACGAATTCCGAAGAGTTCTTCTATCAGCTCAAGGGCGACATCGTCGTCCGCATCGTCGAGGACGGAAAGATCAAGGACGTGATCGTCCGCGAGGGCAACACGTTCTTTGTTCCCGGCAACGTGCCGCATTCCCCGACGCGCCCGCCGGGCACGCTGGGATTGGTGATCGAGCGCCGCCGTCCACCGGGCGAGATGGAGCATTTGCAGTTCTATTGCGATAACTGCGACCAGCTTGTTTACGACTTGGAATTCGACTGCAAGGACATTGTCAAGCATTTCGCGCAAGCGATGGAAGATTTCTGGGCCGACCCGGAAGCCAGCACGTGCAAGAACTGCGGGACGAGGGTGACGAAACCGAAGCCGATCAAGCGCATTCAGTTTGAACCCGCAGTAAAAATCGAACGCGAATGATTCGTGTAGCCCCGCCGCTTGCGGCGGGCTCACCCGCCGCAAGCGGCGAGGCTACACGAAGTGCGGTATCATCACGCAGCGAATGAACACCGTTCGAAAGATCGATCTTCATACCCACATCCTCCCACCCAAGTGGACCGACCTGCGCGAAAAGTTCGGCGGCGATCGCTGGGTTCGCCTCGAAGAAATTGATCCGTGCTCCGCTCGGATGATGGTGGGCGACCGGCACTTCCGCGACATCAAACACAACTGCTGGGACCCGCTGGTTCGCATCGACGATTGCGACAAATGCGGCGTCGCGATGCAGGTGCTTTCGACTGTGCCGGTGATGTTCAGCTACTGGGCCAAGCCGGATCAGGCGCTGCATTTGTCGCAGATTTTGAATGATCACATTTCTGGAATCGTTCGACAGCATCCGACACGGTTCGCCGGGCTGGGCACGGTGCCGATGCAATCGCCGTCGCATGCGATCAAGGAGCTTGAACGCTGCGTGCGCGACTTAAACCTTTCCGGCATCGAGATCGGCACGAACGTGAACGGCGTGAATCTCGACGATCCGGGCGTGTTCGACGTGTTAGCCGCAGCCCAAGATCTGAACGCGGCCGTCTTCGTTCATCCGTGGGAAATGCTCGGCAAAGATCGCATGAGCAAATACTGGCTGCCTTGGCTGGTCGGAATGCCGGCGGAAACATCGCTGGCGATTTGCAGCGTGATCTTCTCCGGCGTGCTGGAGCGCCTCCCCAAGCTCCGCATCTGCTTCGCCCACGGCGGCGGCGCGTTCCCCTTCACGATCGGCCGAATCTGTCACGGGTACAAGACTCGGCCGGATCTCTGCGCCGTCGACAACGATGTCGATCCACGCAGATATGTCGGCAAGTTTTATCTCGATTCGCTCGTTCACGATGCGGACGCGTTGCGTTACCTGATCAACCTGATGGGCGACAATCGCATTGCCATGGGTTCCGATTATCCTTTCCCGCTCGGCGAAGAGTGCCCGGGGCAGTTGATCGAGCAGATGGAACTTTCGCCGGCGACGAAGGAACAATTGCTCTCTCGAACCGCGCTGGAGTTTCTGAACCGTGGCATGGGCGTCTCGCCCGTGCGTCCCGAGAACGCGGGCGAGACGCCCACGCCACGATAATGCACGACTTCCTTGCCGATGAATCGTTCGCCAAGCAACAGGATCAGAATGATCCGCTGCGCGCATATCGAAGCGAATTTCACATCCCGCGACACGGGAATGGTCAAGAGATCATCTATCTCGCCGGCAACTCCCTGGGGTTGATGCCGAAGAAGGCACGCACGATCGTCGATCAGGAACTGGACGACTGGCAGAACCTCGCCGTTGAAGCTCACTTCGCCGGCAAGACGCCGTGGTACGGCTATCACGAAGTATTCCGCGAATCGGGCGCGCGACTAGTCGGCGCGAAACCGGGCGAAGTCGTGATGATGAATTCGCTGACGGTGAACCTGCACCTGCTGTTCGCCAGCTTCTTCCGGCCGACGTTGGAACGCTACAAACTCCTGATCGAAGATCCGTGTTTTCCATCGGACAATTATGCGGTGCGCACCCACCTGCAAACGCGCGGTCTGGATGCCCGCGAGGCGCTGCTGATTGCGAAACCGCGGAACGGTCGCGCGACGCTTTCGATGGACGAGTTCGAATCCATCTTCGCGCGCCAAGGCAAAGAGATCGCGCTCGTCTGGATGTCGGGTGTGAATTTCCTCACCGGTCAGGTGTTCGACATGCAGCGCATCACGGCGCTCGCGAAGAAGCACGGCTGCGTGGTCGGATGGGATCTTGCACATGGCGCGGGAAACATCATCACACAACTTCACGACTGGGACGTCGATTTCGCGGCGTGGTGTTCGTACAAATATCTCAACTCCGGGCCAGGCTCGATCGCGGGAGCATTCATCCACCAAAAGCACGGCGGCAACCCAGACATCCCGCGATACGCTGGCTGGTGGGGAAACGACCCGGCCACGCGTTTTCGTATGCAGCTTGAACCTGATTTCGAGCCACGAAAAGGCGCGGATGGCTGGCAGATCAGCAACCCGCCGATCCTGTCGATGGCGCCGTTGCAGGCGTCGCTGGAGATCTTCGATCGCGCGACGATGCCAGCGGTGCGGGCGAAATCGATCAAGCTGACTGCGTATCTGCGATATCTGTTAGAGCGCTCGCCGAGCTTCGGGGAGAATTTTGACATCACCACGCCGCGTGAAACGGAAGCGCAAGGATGTCAGTTGTCGATTGTCGTACACGAGAACGCGAAGGCGGTGCAGGATGCGCTGTGCGCCGCCGGCGCGACGTGCGATTTCCGCGAGCCGAATGTCATCCGCGCCGCACCAACGCCGCTGTACAACACGTTTCATGAGTGCTGGCGATTCGTACGGATCTTCGAGTCATGCCTTGACCGTGGCATGGGCGTCTCGCCCGTGCTGCCTGAAAACGCGGGCGAGACGCCCACGCCACGATGAGCAAGCAAGTCGCTATCGTCGGTGCGGGATTAGCGGGACCACTCCTCGCATGCTTCCTATCGCGCGATGGATTTGACGTCACGCTCTACGAACGCCGCAGCGATCCGCGCATCGCAGGATTCGCGGGCGGGCGATCGATCAACCTCGCGCTCTCCGCGCGCGGGATCGACGCGCTTCAGCGCGTTGGCCTGGCGGACGAAGTCCTGAACAACGTCATCCCCATGCATGGCCGGATGCTGCATGAGCCGGATGGGTCGCTGGCGTTTCAGTATTACAGCTCGAATCATACCGATGCGATCAATTCGGTTTCGCGCGCGGATTTGAACTTGATCCTGCTGAATGCGGCCGAGCGATGCGGGGCGAAACTGGTCTTCGATCATCGCTGTCAATCCGTCGATCTGGAATCGGCCCGACCAACCGTGACGTTCGAAAATGGCGTGACGATCGAGACCGATCTGATCGTCGGGGCCGACGGCGCGTATTCGGTCGTTCGTCAGCAGATGCAAAAGCGCGAGGGATTCAACTTCAGCCAGAGCTATCTCGAACACGGATACAAAGAGCTCACGATCCCGCCAACCGAATCCGGCAGCTACGCGATGGAGAAAAACGCACTACACATCTGGCCGCGCGGGACGTACATGATGATCGCGCTGCCAAACCAGGATCGCTCGTTCACCTGCACGTGCTTCTGGCCGCTCAAGACGTTTGAAGAGTTAAAATCGCCGCAACAGATCGAAGGATTCTTTCGGCGAAACTTCCCCGATGCGGTCGCGTTCATGCCGACGCTGGTCGAAGATTTTCAACGCAATCCGAACGGCTCGCTGCTCACTGTTCGCTGCTTTCCGTGGAACTATCAGAGCAAAGCCGTGCTGCTCGGCGACGCCGCCCACGCGATCGTTCCATTTTATGGCCAAGGCATGAACGCAGCGTTCGAGGATTGCGTGACGCTCAGCGCGTGTCTCAAGGACAATCCGACCGATCCCCTCGAAGAGTACGCCCGCCTGCGAAAACCAAACACCGACGCGATCGCCGAGATGGCGCTGCACAACTTCGTCGAGATGCGCGATCACGTTGCATCGCGATCGTTCCTGGTCAGAAAGAAAATCGCGCACGCGATGCATCGGATGTTTCCCGGTGCATTTATTCCGCTCTACAACATGATCAGCTTCAGCACGATGCCGTATGCGATTGCTCAACTGCGCGCTAAGCGGCAAGCCGCGATCCTTCGCATCGCCGCCTGCGGCTTAGCAATCCTTCTGGTGATCGTCGTGCTGATCCTGCTACGATACACGTGATGGCTCACCTGAATTATTCGACTTACCTCAAGCTCGACGAGTTGCTCAAGCATCAGATCGCGCAGTCCGACCCGGCCGAGCATGATGAGATGCTGTTTATCGTCATCCATCAAACGTACGAGCTGTGGTTCAAGCTGATGCTGCACGAGTTCGAAAAGATCAACCAGAACTTTTCCGCGAACGATCTCTACGGCGCGATCGCATCGTTCCGTCGCGTGCGCACGGTGATGAAAACGCTGGTTGGGCAGGTCGACATTCTCGAGACGATGACGCCAATGTCGTTCACGAGCTTCCGCGATCGGCTGGACACATCCAGCGGATTTCAGTCGTATCAATTTCGCGAGCTGGAGTTCATGCTCGGATATAAGCGACCGGATGTGCTGAAGTATTATCCGCCGGATCTGCCGGGGCATGAAGAGATGCGCAAGCGGCTGAGCGAGCGCACGGTGCTCGATCATTTCTATGATTTCCTGGCCGCGCAGGGTGCGCCGATTCCGGATGAAGTCCGCAATCGCGATGTGACGCAGCCGAATCAACCGAACGCGGCCGTGCAGGAAGAGGTGCTGAAGCTGTATCAATCACGGCCGGACCTGGCGATCCTGTTCGAAGCGATGATCGACTTCGACGAAGGCTTTCAGGAGTGGCGCTATCGTCACGTGAAGCTGGTCGAGCGGACGATCGGCTCGAAGACCGGCACGGGCGGATCGCCGGGCGTTGAGTTCTTGAAGAAGTCACTGTTTCTCCCCGCGTTCGCAGATTTGTGGGCCGTGCGAGTACGGATGTAATCGCGGCCACCCAGGTCGCACCGTGGTTGCATCGCCTGCCGGTTCCCGCTATCAACGCGATTCTGGGCTTGCAGGTGCCACTGTGAGCGTCTGACTGCACGTTTTGCCTGCGACGGGCCGATAATGTCTGGTGATTCGAACACCTCATATGCGGCTCGTGCGCGATGAACCGTTGGATGAATCGATGCGCGAGGATGAAGAATTGAATTCGATTGCGGATGACGCTGACGACGATGTCGCCGCGCGCGAACGCGATGAGCGAAGCGACATCGACGAACAACCCGACGGCACCATCGTTGACGAATCCGACGATTCCGGTGATGGCGAGGCCGCTTCAGCGGCCGTGTCCGACACCGTCGATCTCCAATCCCTCGAAGCCTTGCTCTTCAGCACGCATCATCCCCTCACCGCGGGACGACTCGCTGAACTGCTCGAATTAGAAACTACGAAACCCATTCGCTCCGCGATCAAATCGTTGAACGAGCAATACGATTCCGGCAACCGCGCCTTCCGCATCGAACAAGTCGCCGGCGGATATCAACTACTCACGCTCCCGACCTTCGGCGAGCTGCTGAAAAAGTTCCACCAGAAAGAAGGCGACGCCAAGCTCACCAAGGCGGCGCTGGAGACGCTGGCGATCATCGCGTACAAGCAGCCGATCCTGCGCGCCGACATTGAAGCCATCCGCGGCGTCGCCTGCGGCGAAACGATCCGCTCGCTGATGGAAAAACACCTCGTCAAAATCGCCGGCCGAGCCGAAGAACCGGGCCGACCGATCCTCTACGGCACGACGAAGCGGTTCCTCGAATTGTTCGGATTGAACAGCTTGAAGGAGCTGCCGCAGAACGAAGACAGCAAAGCGTTCGCCCCGCCACCGTCTGCGCCCATGGCGCACCAGGTTGTTGAAGACAACGAATCTGGCACGGCTTGAAAAGCCGTGCTACGGTTCGCTCATTGACCCATTCAATCGATAAACAAACCGAGCCGCGGCCGTGGCTGCGCATCGACGTTGCGATGCTCGCACTCGCGCTGTTCGTCGCGCTGGGCACGCGATCCATCACGATCGATAGGCCATTCCATCGCGATCCGGAAGGCTGCGGCAGTTTTTACGGCACGCTGGCGCGGAACTACTTTCGATATGGCGTGATCAAGACGTTTGCCGTGCCGATTCAGAACGCGGGGATTTCGCCGGCGGCGCCGGTGTTTTATCCGAATCATCCGCCACTGCTGCCGTTGCTGGTGGCCGGGACGTATGCAGTGTCCGGATGGAATCCCACGAGCGGCGATGTGCCGCCGGATTGGCAAACGCGCTTGTCGACCACGCTCGCCACGCTGGCGTGCGTTGCGACGATCTTCGTGATGCTCCGCAACCGCGCGGGCTTGCGCGCCGCGACATTCGCCGCGATCCTGTTCGCGCTCATGCCGATGACGCTGGTGTTCGGCAGCCAGCCGGACGTGATCAACACGCAGCTCGATTTCTTCGCGTTGCTCACGGTCGCGGCATACCTGCGATTTCACGATTCGCCAAGCCTGTCGCGATTTCTGCTGCTCTGTCTCGCGTTCTTTCCCGCCGCTGCCACGGATTGGCCGGCGTTTCATCTGGTGATCGTGCTCGGCATTCACTTCATCGCCACGCGACCGCTGCGACAGTGGCCATGGATTATCGCGTTCGGATTGTTCGTCGCGATGTTATTCTTCCTGCTCTACGCGCAAGTCGTTGCGGTCACGCACGATTGGCAATGGATGAGCAAACTAGTGCGACGACGCGCGCTCAGCAGCCAGACCGACGCGAACCACGCTTACACGATGTGGGAATGGATCGAAGGCGCGGTGCGGCATCACGCGATCGGCCGACATACCGACGCGGGGTTTCGTCTCTTGGCCGTCTGGCTTCTGCTGGCGATGACTCGATTGCGATCGTCGCGTTCGACGCAACTGATTCTGCTGCTTCTCGGCTGGGCGATCCTGCACATCGTCATCGGCCGCCAGGGGGTGTTCGTTCACGAGTGGTGGTGGTGGCCACTCACGCCCGCGATCGCGATGGCGGGCGGGGTCGCGATCGACTGGATTTTGAAACAACCGGAATCGCGCGGCGCGGATCGGAGGATCGCCACCAGCGTCGCTGTAGTAATGATCTGCATCTTCGGCATTCACAATATCCGCGCCGCCGTCGCCGAGCTTCGGCATCCGTACGGCATGTCAAAAGATCCGGCGCTCGACTATTCCGTCACAGAAATGGGCGCCGCCATCCGCGCGGCCGCGCCGCTGGGCGAAGCGGTCATGCTCGCCGAGGACGACAAGACGTTGTCGCTCTGGTTCTACGGCGATCGTGCGATCAAACAAAAGATCTGGAGCGTGGACACGTTCGAATCCCGCCTGCACGACGGCGTCGCCGATCTGCAATTCGATCTGACAGAACAGTGCCCCACCGCCCCGGCCGCCATGATCGTACCGAAGGCGTATCTGTCCGAGGGACTCAAACCGCTGACGGATTATCTCGACAGCCGGTACCCGAAAACCGAGTCGGCGAAGTTCATTACGTACGCGCTGAACGGAACGAAGACGAATTGAACCACAGATTTCACAGATTGCGCAGATTAAGAATTTGCGTTTTAAAATCTGTGTA
>JACMJD010000509.1 GCA_014380825.1 Phycisphaerae bacterium
GACCGAACAGTCCCTGGTCGAGAAGGTCGCGCCGGGGAAAATGGAACCGCTGCCGGCCGATTTCAAACCGCGACATGTGAAAGAGATGGCGAGCGTCAACGACGCCGAGAAGTTTTTGTCGAAGGATGAGTACGTTCGCCTCGCAAAGCAGGTGCGGGCGAACGCGTTGAATGCGCTGGAGAGTTTGCCGACGGCCGACCTGGCGAAACCCGCGACCGGCGTGCCGCCCTTCTGCAAGACGGTGGGCGACACGTTCATGTTCCTCGGCGCGCACTGGCTCATGCACGCCGGTCAGTGGGCAGTGATTCGTCGATCGATCGGCAAACCACCGTTGTTCTAGAAGACGAACCCGGCGTGCAGGCTTCAGCCTGCACGGCCCCGCTTACGTCGATTCTTCTCGTATCGCGCGTATGGGACGTCCCACAGAAACGCGTCGGGTTGCACTGCGCGTCGAATGGCAACATCAAGCTCGACATTGACGCGCGTGTTCGGGTATCGCGTTGGATCGGAGCACACCCGATGTCGCACGCATTGAAAGTAGGTGTAGCGGAACGCTGCGGAAGGTGGGCATTGGAACCCTCGACATGCGACGTGCAGGCAGAAGCCTGCACGCCGGGCGCGATTTTTAAGGATTTGTTCCCATCCATGCGTGCATCGCTTTCAGCTCTTTCGCGAGTGACGCGTACTCATCCAAGCGCAGCGATTGCTGCCCATCGCTCAGCGCGTGATCCGGATCGGGATGTGTTTCGATCATCACGGAATCAGCGCCCGCTGCGACGGATGCGCGCGCCAGCGGAGCGACCGCCCAGCTGATGCCAACCCCGTGACTCGGATCTGCGACAACTGGCAGGTGGGTGTGATGCTTGATCATCACGACCGCGCTGAGGTCGAATGTGTTGCGGGTCATCGTTTCGAACGTCCGCACGCCGCGCTCGCAGAGCATGACCTGATAGTTTCCGAGTGCCAGCACATACTCGGCGGCCATGAACAGTTCCTGGATCGTGGCGCTCATGCCGCGCTTGATCATGACCGGCTTGCGGAGTTTGCCGATTGCCTGGAGGAGCGAGAAGTTCTGCATGTTGCGCGCGCCGATTTGCAGCACGTCCGCGACTTGCGCGACGGCGTCGAGCGTCTCGGTGTTCATCACTTCGGTGACGATGCGGAGATCGAACTGCCGCTTCACGTCGTCGAGCAGCTTCAGACCCTCTTCCTTCATACCTTGGAACACGTAGGGGGAAGTTCGCGGTTTGAACGCCCCGCCGCGGAGGAATTTCGCGCCGCTTCTTGCGACCGCCTCGGCGGTGGTGAAGATCTGATCGCGCGATTCGACCGAGCACGGCCCGGCGATGATCTGCATCGAGCCGTCGCCGATCTTCGCGCCGCGCACGTCGACGACGGTCGGCTCGGGCTTCACCTCGCGGCTGACCAGCTTGTAAGGCTTGGACACCGCGACGCATTCCGCGACGCCGCCCAGGTGCATGAACGCTTCGGACGAGACCGCGCCCTGATTGCCGGTGATACCGATGGCCGTGCGCATGGCGCCGGGGATTTCGTGCGGCGTGAAGCCGATCTCGCGCACGCGATCACACACCGCGTCGATCTGTTCCCGGGTGGCCCCCTGCCGCATAAGGATGAGCATGAATGCAAAGCTATCGCAACGCGCCGCGCGTCGCAATTGGACCGATGCTCACTCGTCGCTCCGCGCTGGCGGAACGGGTCCGGATCGGGCGGAGTTGACGTCGTTATCACTCGGCTGGCGCTCGGACTTTCCGATCGGCCATGTGAGCGACGCGGTGCCAGCGCCCGGCGCGGCGGTGTCGTCGTTGGTGCGCGTCGCGCCGCCGGAACTTGGCGTGCAGCCAGCGAACGCGAGCAGTGTCAGCAGGCCGAATGAAAGGAGGAATCTGATCATGTGCTGGAACGTAGAACCGAAACGTGCCCATTGCAAATCAGCTGGCTGCTGGCGACGCAAAAAAAAGAACGACTCGAAGCGCATGCTTCGAGTCGTTCGAAAGATCTAACTTATTCGCGAAGCGGTTAGGCTTTGCGACGGCGGGCCATCAGGGTGACGGCGCCCAAACCGAGCAGGCTCATGCTTGCCGGTTCCGGGACCGCGCGAAGGTCGCCGGTGATCTGGAAGAACACGTTGCTCTTCACATCGTTCGGAGCGGCGAACGCGAAGAACTCGGTGGATTCCAGGAACCCGTCACTGTCCGCATCGGCAAAGAAACCATTGGTGCTGTTTCCGTTGCCACCAACGCTCTTGTCGATGAAGAACGCACTGCCGCCGATGGTGTTCGGGGTGTAGCTAACAGTTCCATTGGCATTCGCGACCTGGCTGCCGGCGGTCGAGTAGACCATCTGGACGCCAAAGTTCGCATCGCTGAGCAACAGCGAGCCGGGAGTCACGGTGAACGCCGTGGTGAACGCCTGGTTGACGTTGGCGGCGGTGACCACGCGGTTGAACGTGCCACTTGCGAGCAGGGTCGAGTTGACCGAGCTGTTCGCGGGGGCGGCGGGGTTGACGTTGTCGTAGAGATAGAAGCCGATGTCAAAGTTTCCGGCGACCGAGCCGTTGACGCGAGCGACAACGATCTGAGTGACGTCAAGGACGAAGCCCGCGGGGATGTTAACGGTCGAGCCGAAGTCACCAACGTTGGTGGGCCGCGAGTTGTCAGTCAGACCACCGGTGCCGCCGGTGCCGGCGTAGTCGTAAGCGATGACGATCGCTTCAGGCCCGGAGACCGGACCACCAACCGTATCATGACCACCGAGAGCAACCGGCGACGGCGAGGCCGGCAGGGCCGCGAAACTTGCCGCGCTGGAGACCGCCAATACAGCCGTTGCGAGCAACGACTTTGAACGCAGAGACGTGCGCATGTTCTACCCATCCTTTTGTAACAGGGCCGGTTCCACGCGGCGCCAATCCGTAACCCTACGGACGTGCGACAAGGTAGATCTGATTTTGCGCGAGAACCCTAAACACCCAATAGCTTGATAGTAAGAATAGCTCGCGACCGTTTAAGTTGCAACCAAAATGCAACGGACAAAATCGGCGAATTCGTAGATGTGTTGCGTTAATTACAGCATGCTCGGATAAGTCCGCTTAGTCCTCATTCATGCCTCATCTTCACAGGGAAGATGGGTGAATTATCTCCAGGATTTGCCGGGCGTTGTGGTAGAATCCGACCGTCAGATTTTGTACCCGGCACAACGGGTCCGGCGTTGGGTGTGGACTTATGAATTCCCGATTTCGAATTGTTCGCCGCACTACTGCGCTTGGACCGCGCAGCGCTGCTGCTGCATACGAGCCATTGGAACGCCGCACCCTCCTTGCTTCGATCGCGGGTCAAGTCTTTTATGACGTTGTCGGCGATGGACTTAACAACGGTCCGGACTACGGCATTGCCGGTCAGACCGTGTATCTCGACACGAACGGCAACGGATCCTTCGACGGCAGCTCGATGGCGTTCGGGTCATCGGATGTTCCCAAGACGGTTCCCGATCTGACGACGACCTCCTCCAACCTCAGCGTCACCGGCCTGGCGACAGCGGTGGAACGGGTCACTGTGACGCTCAGCATCGCTCATACGTTCGATTCAGACCTGAGCGTCGTACTGATCAGCCCGACGGGCACGCGCGTCACGCTTTTCGACGGAGTGGGCGGCTCCGGGGACAACTTCAACAACACGACTTTTGACGATCGCGCCGCGTTGTTGATCACCTTCGGCAACGCGCCGTTCGCGGGAACTTACCGGCCGCAACAGGCACTTACGGCATTCGAAGGCGAGGCCGGCAACGGTACCTGGCGGCTGGAACTTTCAGACGACATGGTCGGCGATTCAGGAAAGCTCACCGCCTGGTCCATGCGATTCAGCACCGGCGAGCAATCCGCAATCACCGATGCAAGCGGTAATTATCAGATTCGCGGACTGCCCATCGGCACGTACGACCTGCGCGGAGTCGTGCCGGCAGGCTTTACGCAAACGGCGCCCGCGAGCGGCGTACACAGCGTGAATCTGATCGACAATGACACGGGAGTCGGCGGAATCGAATTCGGCATGCTTCAGCCGCCGGGAATGATCAGCGGCTCGGTCTGGGACGATCGCAATTCCGACGGCGTGCGACAAACGACCGAGCCGGCGCTGGCGGGTTGGACCGTTTACGTCGACGCGAACAACAACGGCAAGCTCGACGTGGCGACGGAAATGTCCGTCATCACCGGCGGGCAAGGCAATTACACGTTCAGCAACGTGCCGCCGGGCACGCATCGCGTGCGCGAAGTGGTGCAGTTGGGTTGGATGCAGACGACGAACGTTGCGTTCGCGTCGGCGCCCGTCGTCAGACCGCCGACGAAACCCACGCTCGCTCCCGCCGGACCGATTCGGCCGGGCGATTCGTCGCCGGTTCCGCAGTTGCAAGGCAAGTTCACCAAGACTGAAGTGCTGGTCTCCGTGGCCGGGCTCGACGGATTGCGAACGCTCAACAAGGCGCTGGCGGCCCGCGCACCCGAGTCGACCGCCAGAATGTTTGATTTCGCTCAGTCGAAAGTCCTGCTCCGCAACGCCCGCGCGGGCAACACGCTCGTGCAGCTTCGCCTCCGCAGCGGCACCGACCCGGCCGCCGCGATTGCGCGGATCAAGTCGATCACCGCCGTGCGCTGGGCGTCGCCGAACTACATCTACAACACGAAGACCAAACCCGACCCGCGCGAGTTCGTCACCAATGACCCGGATTATCCGAATCAGTATTTCCACACGCTGATGCAGAACCAGTTGGCGTGGGACACGACGCTGGGCAGCGCGAACGTGATCGTCGCCATCACCGACGACGGCTTCGACATCAACCACCCGGATCTCGCGCCGAACATCTGGACGAATCCCGGCGAGATCGCCGGCAACAGCATCGACGACGACAACAACGGATACGTCGACGACGTTCACGGCTGGAACTTTTCCGGCAACACCAACGACGTGAACCCGCAAGGCGGCGCGTTCCACGGCACGCATGTCACCGGAATCGTCGGCGGGCGAACGAACAACAGCATCGGCGGCGCGGGCACGGCGGGCGGTGTGACGATCATGCCGATCCGGTTCTTCGGAACAACCGCCTGGACCAGCGCGGTCATCGCCGCCTCATACGCGTACGCGGCCGGCAACGGCGCACGCATCGTGAACACCAGCTACGGCGTGGATGAATTCTCGAACGATCCTTCGTACGTCGCGGCGCTCCAATACATCTACGACGAAGGCGTCCTGCACTTCAACTCGGCCGGGAACGCGAACACACAGAATCCAATCCGGCAGTCGCTCGATCAATCGCTGTTCATCGCGAACACCAACTCATCGGACCAGAAATCGTTTGCGAGCAATTACGGTTGGGGCATCGATCTGTCCGCGCCGGGCGAAGGAATCTATTCGACGTATCCTGGCGGAAACTACATCACGCTGACCGGCACGAGCATGGCGACGCCGAACGCCGCGGGCGTGGCGGCGCTGATCTGGTCGGTGCATCCAACCTGGACGCGCGATCAGGTCGCCGCCCAGTTGGTCGGCACGGCCGACAGCATCAACGCGAACAATCCGAGCTACGCCGACGAGCTGGGCGGCGGCCGCGTGAATTCGTACCGCGCGGTGACCGAAGCGCTTCACGCGCCGCGAATCCGATCGGTGCTCGGCCTGCCCGCGGAAGGCGGCGTCTCGAACAACCTCATCACGTCATTCACTGTCGACGTCGCCAACGTCTTCGACGGCGCGACGATCAGCAATGCCGGCAATTGGCAACTGAAGTGGGCGGGCGCCGACAAGACCTTCGACACGGCCGACGATCGGGTCATCCCGATCTCGATGCACACGAATTACATGGTTGGCACCAATCGCCTGAGCTTCACGGTCGACGTATCGGTGACGGCGGGCTACTACAAATTCATCGGCGGAACCGGATTGACGGATCCGTTCGGACAATCGATCGACGGCAACGGCGACGGAACGGGCGGCGACGCGTTCGTGCGAACGTTCAGCATCGACGGCGTGAGCACGCCTGCGATGGTGACTGTCGCGTCCGGCCTGGAAACGACGGGCGCCGATTTCGGCAATCGCTACTTCATCCGCCAAGACGAAGACGGCGACGGCAACGGCGGTGATCCCAATCCGACAGGCTTAGGCACGGCGCCCACAGGAACGTCATCTCGATTCGCCAGCCGCAGCCCGGCGACAACCTCGGTCGATCGACTCTTCTCCGACACGAGCATCCTTGCGGGATTAGCCTCCGTATAATCGCGTCAGCGCGGCGAATCAGTCGTGCGGATCTCGCGCTCTTCAACCACGCCCTCGCGGCTGATCATGTTTGGCTTGAAGAAGACTCGCAGCGTCTCGTTGTGATCGAGGCCCTTCTCCAGCACGGTGCGGCCGTCGAGCGTGATGCGATTCTTGTCGGGGTCGACCGCGATCGTCTCGCCACGTCCGATGTCGCCGGAGTAGACGATTTTGTCGTCGTTTCGGTTGTAGATGTAGACCGTGCCAGGCTCGCTGGCGCGGAACGTGAGCTGCTTCTGCCCTTCGGTTTGTAGCGTGGCATCCGGCGGGATCGATGCGGACCGATCGTGCATGCAGCCGCCAATCAGCGCCAGCAGAATGAACATCCATCTCGGCAGAGTGATTTGTCGGGCGATCGCCATGGTTTGCCTCCGTGAGGTTGATTGATGACATCCAAGGGTTGCAACTCCGATGCCACAATCGCAAGATTACCGCAAGCCGAGAGATCGGCTCTGTTGGACGCGTCTCTACTGACGGCAATATGGGGTCAGCTATTCGTTTCGCCCGGTGGGTTCTTATCGCCCTGCTCACCTGCGCACTTCCGGCCACCTATCTCACGTTCGCGTTGAACCGCCGCTCGTGGACACCGGAGTGGATCGCGTTTTGGATTGCCGTTGCGATGTTGGCGATCGGCATTGCGTTGCGACCGAAGTGGCTGCGTCCCGACGCGCGCGCCGTGCGCGTGATCGTGATCGGCGGCGCGGCGCTAATGATCGCAGTGGTCGTCTGGAACCTCGCGTACGCAGACCACGTCGCCCGCCCGGGCAGCGACACGCGGAACGGCGAGTTTCGAAAGAATCGCAACAGCCGGCACTGGCCGATCTACGGCGTGGCGGCGTTTCATGGACTGCCCCGCGCGCTGCCGGCTGTCGCGGCGATGGGCGGGATGGTCGCATTCCTCATCTACGCGCACCGCCGCAACTGGCCCGTGGACACGCGCTTCCTGGCGACGCTCGCGTCAGTGCAACTCGCCACGACCGTCGCGTTCGCATATTCCGAAGAGCGGCTGACCAAGCCGATGCAGTTCGATGGCTTCCGATACGAGATCGCGCGCTTCGATGACAGCAACACGGTGGACGTGTTGCGGCAGTACGTCTCGGTGCAGAACAAGTTGGGGTCCTTCAACTCGCACTATCCGCCGGGATTCCTGCTGCTGATGCGGGCAGAACGCTTGACTCATCTGGCCGGAATCGTCGGCGTACTGACGTTGCTGGTCGTGCCGCTGACGCTGTTTCCGCTCGTCAAGATCGTTCAATCGCTCAGGGGCAGCGCGACCGCGCAACGCTGGGCAGGCGGGCTGTTTTGTACTTCGGTGGGCGTGCTCATATTTACCACCCTCACGCCCACCGCGTTACTGATTTTCCTCGCGACTTCCGCGCTGTGCTGGCTGATGTTGGCGATCACAGCCGGCACGGTTCACCGCGCGATCGTCGTCGGCATCGCGCTGGGCGCGACCACCGCCCTTTACGCATTCATGTCGTTCAGCATCGGCATGCTCGGTCTCCTGATGACGGCGGTCGTCGTTCTGGCGTTCGCGTTCAACGTGAACAACATCCGGTCGCGCCCGAAGCAAACCTTGATTGCGCTTCTGTGCAGCGCCGCGATCTTCGCCGGTGTGTTCTTTCTCCTGTACGCGGCCACTGGATTTGACTATCTGGCTTGCCTCAAGGAATCGCGAATCAATCTCACGAAATCCAACGGCAACTACTTCGACTCGCCCGAAAGATTCGCCCTTCGTTTCACCGGCAACCTGCTGGCTTACCTGCTGTCCTGCGGATTCGTCGTGGCCATACCAGCGTTTTGCGCGTGGCCAAATCGCGGAGCTAAACCTCTGCAACGTGTCTGGGTTTGGGCGGTGCCCTTGGCGCTCGTGGTCGCCAGCGGGCTGGGAATGGGACGCCTCGAGACCGAACGCGTCTGGCTCTTCTACACGCCCGCGATGTGCGTGGCAGCGGCGATTTGGTTCGCCCGGCGAGATGAGGAAACAAATCGCAGGTTGTTTCCGCTGGTCATGATCGCCGCCGCGATCTGGGCGTGCTCAGCGGAAATACTTCTGCATCAGTACTGAAGCGGAAACGCGCGAGCGTGTTGAACGCTCGCGCGTTTCCGGATGATGAACCAACACGTCGGATCAGAACCCGACAACTCTCATCTGCACCGCGGTGCGGTGGATCAACACCGCGTGCGTATTCGGCGAGAACGTCGCACTCGTGGCCGGCGACAGGATCGGCACCTTGGATGTGTCGACCAGCACGAACGAATGCTCCGGCGCGAGGCTGATCTCCGTGAGGTTGTTGATCGCATCGACCACCGCCAGCCCGCTGCGCACCGTGCCGAACACGGTCTTGTTGCTGGTGGTGTTGTTCGACGTGTTGAAGAAGAAGCCGTTGCCTTCCTTGGTCGCGTCGATGGTGATGCGCTCCATCGAAATCGTGCCGCGCGTGTTGGTCAGGCCGGTCGCCTCGGGCGCCTTGCCGGCGCCGATCGGCGTGACTTCGTATTCGTTCAACTGGCTGATCTTGATCGAACCGGCGCCCACGCCGCCGTCAGTGCCCGTTACGCTCTTGGTCACCATGACGCCATCATAAAAGCTCGCGTTGGCGCGGCCCATGAAGTACGCAGCCGTCTTTGGGGCGGCGGTTAGGTTCAGGCGCAGCACCACCGTGCCGAGCGACGTGTTCATGCGAACCGTAGGCGTGGGACCCTTCTCGTTCTTCGTCTGGACGTTGTAATCACCGCCGGGCACGCCGTTACCGTCGCCGTCGAGCTGCTCGTTAGCCAACGTCTTGATGCGCGCGCCGGAGAGGCGGATGCGGTAACCTGTGCCCGCTTTCAGCTTCGAGTTGATCGTGATGCGGTTGATCGATGATTGGAACACGACCGACTCGCGCTCACGGACATCGTCCAGCGTGTTGAGCAGATTGTCCGGCCCTGCCGTGTAGAGGATGGCGGACGACTTGTTGATCGTGGTCGTGTCGATCGTACCGCCGCCGGGATTGAGGATGACCAGCACTTTGCCGCGGTTGTCGGCGATGATCGATTCGACCACGCTCGCCATCAGCGTGCGGCCCTCGAGGTTTTCCATGAGTGCGGGTCGGCGACTCGATGCGCGCGTCACCGGACGCTCGCCGGCGAGTTTTGAACGAAATGATGAGACAATGCGGCTCAACACAAAGCACCTCCGAAAAAGCTTCGACAAGCGCCGATCTTCACCGGCGATATGGAATGGAATTTACGCCCCTCCGCCGCAGCGACACATCAGTGCGATGGCGGCAGCTTCGAATGGCTCAACAGCAGCCCTCCTCGCGCCGCAAACGACCGGCGGAACGCACACTTTTTGACACGGCCAAAGTTAACCTCTCAACCTATTCAGGGCAATCGCATCGGCCCGTTAATCACGTTACTTTTTGCCTGCCTTCACACATTCGTTTCAGGAGCCGGTACATGACCGCAATGATCCCTACAGCCGCACGTCCCGCCGCTCTTACGGCCGCCGAACCCACTTCCGAACGCATCCTGCAAACCGGATTCGGTTTCTGGGCCGCCAAGGCGCTGCTGAGCGCGGTGGAACTGGGCGTGTTCACGGAGCTTGCGGCCGGGCCCATGGAAGGACATGTCCTGGCAGCTCGGCTCGGGGTACACCGCCGTGCTGCGAACGATTTTTTCGATTCGCTGGTCGCCCTCAAGTTCCTGAATCGCGACGACCTTGGGCGCTACTCGAACAGCGAAGACGCCAGCCAATTCCTCGACCGACGTAAGAACTCTTACATTGGCGGCGTTCTGGAAATGGCCAACGCGCACCTCTTCGAACACTGGAACGGACTGACCGATGCCCTGCGAACCGGACGCCCCCAGAACGAGGCGAAGGGCCAGGATGCCGCCGGTCGCGGTGATCACTTTGCGGCCATCTATCGAACGCCCGAGCGGCTGAAATGTTTCCTGCAGGCGATGACCGGCATCAGCCTGAACGCCGGCCGAGTCATGGCGGAAAAATTCCCGTGGGCGAAGCACAAAACCGTTCTGGATATCGGCACGGCCGAGGGCGGCCTGCCGGTCCAGCTTCTGCTCGCCCACGGGCACCTCAGTGGCATTGGGTTCGACCTGCCGGAAGTGAAGCCCGTCTTCCACGACTACATCGCGAAGATGAACCTGGCGGATCGACTGACGTTCGTCGGCGGGGACGCGTTCAAAGATCAACTGCCCGACGCCGACGTCATCGTCCTCGGCCACATGCTGCACGGCTGGGGCGCCGCCGGAAAACGCTTGCTGCTCGAACGCGCCTTCCGCGCCCTCCCGCTCGGCGGCGCGTGCATCGTCTACGACGCCATGATTGACGACGACCGCCGCGAAAACGTGTTCGGGCTGCTGATGAGCCTGAATATGCTGATCGAAACCGACGACGGCTTCGACTACACGCCCGCCCAATGCAATCAGTGGCTCGCGGACGCCGGCTTCCGGGAAATCCGCACGGAACATTTGACTGGACCGGATTCGATGTGCGTGGGGGTGAAGCTGTGAGCTTTAGAAGAAGTTGTCATCCAGAGCGGTACTCCGCGAAGGATCTAGCCTCGAACGTGAAGCAAGATGCTTCGCGGAGTACCGCTCTGCATGACAACTCTCGATCGTATGGCGCTTCTTAGAGCTCATCCTTGAACGGTGGCTTCGCGATCCCGTGTTCTGTGATGATCGCGCTGACCAGCTCGTGAGGTGTCACATCGAACGCCGGGTTGAACACGTTCACACCATCGGGCGCAGTTGCCCGGCCGAATCCACGCGTGACTTCGGTCGCATCGCGCTGCTCGATCGGTATGCATACGCCGCTCGGGCAAGCTGGATCGATCGTGCTCGTCGGCGCCGCGACGAAGAACGGCACATTGAAATGGCGCGCGACGATCGCCAGGCCGTGCGTGCCGATCTTGTTGGCGACATCGCCATTCGCGGCGATGCGATCCGCGCCGACGATCACCGCATCGATCTCCTTCTGATTCATCAACGTCGCGGCCATGTTGTCGCAAAGCACGGTGGTCGGGACGCCTGCGTGATGCAGCTCCCACGCCGTGATCCGACTGCCCTGAAGCAGTGGTCGAGTCTCATCCGCGTAGACGTGAAACTTGATTCCGCGCTCGATGCCGACGTACACCGGCGCGAGCGCCGTTCCGTATGCGACCGTCGCCAGCGCGCCGGCGTTGCAGTGGGTCAGCAGATTGATTTCGCCGGAGGGTTTGATTGATCGCAACATCTCGCACCCGTGCTCGCCGATCGCGCGGCAGCGCTGCTTGTCTTGCTCGATCATCGCCATGCATTCGCGCAGGATGAGTTCCTTCTCTCCCATTCGTTGCACGCGATCGACCGCCCAGGCAAGATTCACCGCGGTCGGCCGACTCGATTTCAAATAGTCGGAAACTTCATCGAGGCGCTTCGCGAACGACTTCGCATCGCCGTCCAATCCGCGCACGCCAAGATAAACCCCAAACGCTGCCGCCACCCCGATGGCCGGCGCGCCGCGCACGACCAGCCGCTTGATCGCATCCCACATCTGCCGCTCATCCACGATGTCGACGTAAACGGTCTCCATCGGCAGCTTCGTCTGATCGAGCAGTCGCAGCGCAGAACCCGTCCACTGAAGCGTTTGAAACATGCGCCCATCATACGGGCAGCAAAAAGAAGAAGGGACCGGCATGCGGTCCCTCCTCCGATACGCAGATTTCAGAGAAGCCTGTTGCCTACTCCGGGATGACGGTCACACCGACCGTACCGGTCAGGCCAAGCGCGGTTGCGGCAATGTCCACATGTCCGGTGGCGCGGCCGGCCTTGAATGCACCCGTGACGGGATCGATCGTGCCCGTGTCCGGCTCACCGGATACAGCGTAGGCGAAAACAGGCTGCACTTTCATCAATCGTCGGAATTGATCGTACATCGTGGCGGCGAACGTCATCCGTCCGCGCGTCGTGACTTCCTGCGTGTGCGGATCGATCCCGACGTACGTGGCCGACGAGAGCACGCGGACGGTCACGTCGCTGGTCGAACTCAGGCCCGCCGAGTTCCTGATGGTGGCGCGGAATTTATAAATGCCCTCTTTGTAGAAGCGCGCGCTGGTCGACTTGGCTTGGTTGGTGCCGTTCACACTGAACACGGGCGTCTTCCCGCCGTTCGGAACTTGCGTCGGGGTCCACGTGTAGGTGAGCTTGTTCTGGGCATCGAGTGCATCGGCGCCCAGCACGCTCAGCGTCGTGCTGCGCGTTCGCACGGGTGAGGGCGATGCCGACGCAGCGAGCGACACGGCAGGATTGCTCGGCACGGGTGCCGGCGCGGGTGCGGGTGCCGGCGCGTGTTGCCCGCTGAAGCTCCAGCTCAGGATTTCCTGCGTTGCACGGTTGGCGCCGGTGCCGGCGGTGAAGCCGACAATCGCATCGCTGGTCTCGAGCGCCTGCGGCAAGTTGATCTTCTGTGACGAGACGAACGTCTCGCCACGCGTCGTCGCATCGGTCACTGCGGCGGTCATCGTGGCGCCGTCGTAGCTCACGGTCACTTTGAACACGTGGCCGCTGTGCAGATCGATCGACTTCATCTTCTCATTGGTCGGCGGGCGTTCCCCGTTGCTGGCGAAGCCAAACTGCGAGCCAAACGTTCCGAAGTTGAACTGGTTGAACGCGACCGCTTCGCTGGGCACGTTGATCTTCATGAAGCCCAGCCCGTTCCCATCGCCGCCGAGCGTGCTGGTCGGGCCGTTGATGATCGCGAACGTCAGGCCATCCGCGCCGTCCGTGTTTTTGCTGGAACGGAAGGAGAAATCCGCGCGGAACTTCTCGATCGGCACGGCCTTGTCGTACCAGATGCTGCGCGCTTGATGAAACGCATTGTCCGTCAGGCGAAGGTTCTTGCCGACCACGACTTTGCTGCTGTCGTAGCCGTTCTCCACGAGGTTCGTGGTATTCGAGAAATTCGGGAAGCTGATCTGAGCGACCGAGAGGAACGTGCGGTGCTCGAGCGATTCGATATTCAATTGATTCGACATCCGTGTGCATCTCCGACGAAGTAGCCCCTCAAGGCGCATACCCACCGCGGGCGTGCCTGAACCAGAGCGTTACCCTCTCTCATCGGCCAAATGGACACGTCCCATAAAGGAAAAGCTTGCCCACGCGCGTACCATCCATAGACTGACCCGCAACGTTCACGGAGGACATTCGATGGCGAAAGTGCGCAAGGCTGTGATCACCGCTGCAGGACGCGGCACACGCCAGTACCCCGCTTCCACGGCGGTGCAGAAAGAAATGTTCCCGCTGGTCGACCGCGACGGGCTGACCAAGCCGGTCATTCAGATCATCGGCGAAGAGGCCATCGAGAGCGGAATCGAAGAGATCTGCATCATCACCCAGCCCGGCGAAGAGTCGCATTACCGCGAATACTTCAAACGTCTCGACAACGAGATGGTCAAAGCCTTCCGCGGCAAAGATTGGGCGATCCTCGAATCGGAAAAGCTCGGCGCGTTCGGCGAACGCCTGCACTTCGCCGAACAACACACCCCCGAAGGCTTCGGCCACGCCGTTTACCAGGCGAAGAAATTCGTCGGCGACGAGCCGTTCCTTCTGATGCTCGGCGATCACGTCTATATCTCCGATATCAAAGACCGCTGCGCCCGACAGCTCATCAAGGTGTACGAACAGTACATGCTCGAAGCGATCACGGGCGTGCAGCCCACCATCGAACGCCAACTGCATCTGTTCGGCACGATCAGAGGCGCACCAATCGACGCGAGTAAAGGGATCTACAAGGCCGAGCTCATCGTCGAAAAGCCGACCATCGAGTACGCGCGGCAGAATCTGGTCACGCCGATGCTCCCCGCGGGCAACTATCTCGCGCACTTCGGCATGCACATCTTCGGCCCGCGGATTTTCGACAGCCTCGAACACCTCATGAGGAACGAAATCCGCGAAAAAGGCGAGTTCCAACTGACCGCCGCCCAAGAACATCTGCGCGAGCACACGGACAAATACTGGTGCCTGACCACGCAAGGCCAGCGATACGACACGGGCATTCCGTATGGCTTGATGGAAACGCAACTCGCGCTGGCGCTGAACGGCATCCATCGCACGGAAATCTGCGAAGCGATCGCGCGGATTTTGGCGATGCAGGTGAAGTCGTAGGAATGCCGATCCGGCGGCTGCGCTACATGAGTACATTGCGCTACGCCGCGGTGTAGCGCAGGGTACGCCCGGAGCGAAGCCGCCGGATTTCCGCCAAAACTAGCCACATCGCCGCACCCCCACTACAATCATCGGGTCATGCCAGTTTTCGTTTCCCAGAATATACCGTGGTTTATCGCCGGGCTCATCGTGGTCGTTGGATTGTTTTTTTACGGCTTCAAGGACGTCCGGCGATTCAGCCTTAAACGCGTTTGGGCGATTTCCGGCGTGAACTTCGCCGAATCGATTCGTCGGCGCGTCCTGTGGATCACGCCGCTGGCGATCCTCGGGGTGATCGTCGTCTCGCAGTTGCAGCACCCCGTGGATGAGCAGGACGCGATCCGCCAGACGACGAAGTTCGCGCTGTTTGCGTCCGGCCTGCTGGTTACGGTGACGGCGATCATCCTGGCGTGTACGAACTTGCCGCGTGAGATCGAAAGCCGCGTGATTTACACCGTCGTCACCAAACCGACGACGCGGCTGGAAATCGTCGTCGGCAAGATCCTCGGCTTCGCCCGCGTGTCGGCCACTATCCTTATCATTATGGGTGTGTTCACGTACGGCTATCTGAAGATTCGCGAATACAACCTGCGGGGTTTCATCAACGATCGGCTCCAGTCGAACGCCGTCGATCAACCGAGTCGGCCGACGCTGGAGCATTATCAGAAGGCTGGGTTGCTCACCGCGCGCGTGTACGAGAACGC
>JACMJD010000510.1 GCA_014380825.1 Phycisphaerae bacterium
ACGGCGTGCCGTCAGACTTCATATAGATCTTGCCGGTGGTCGTCGCGTAGGCGGTGAGGTTGTTGAGCACCAGGTCCCAGCGGATCCGCGGCGAATATCCGAATGCGGTGGCGCTACGCATCAGCGTGACGGAAAAGTTCTGATCGCTCAGCGGCTTCAAGCCGAGCTCGGCCGCTACTTTCGCTTTGGCGTACGCGGTGTACGGGTGAAACGTGCCGGTCTCGTCGATGAAATCATCGCCGGCAACGCCGTAGTTGCTGCACGTGCTGCTGAAGATGAAATGCCGCACGCCCGCCTGCTTGGCCATCTCACCGAGCTTCACGGTGGCGCGGTTGTTGATCTCGTCGGTCAGCTCGCCGCTGTAATTACCCAGCGGATCGTTGCTCAGCGCGGCAAGGTGCATCAGGCAGTCGAAGCCGCGCAGTTCGGCGACCGTCGCCTGGCGGATGTCTTTGCGGATGTTCTTCACGTCGGCGATCTGCCGCGCGTCACCGAACGTGCAGCGGCTGTACCAGTCCGCATCCATGCCGGTGACGTCATGGCCCTTCTTCAAGAGCATGGGGACCAACGCCGTGCCGATGTATCCGAGATGTCCGGTGACCAGGATCTTCATAAGCTTCTCATCCGTGAATCTTCCGTGAGTCCTTTACTTCGCTTTTCCCTGCAACCACGCCGCCCACGGCGCGCTGCCCGAGTCCCATAACGACTCGAGCAACCGCTTGTCGCGGATTGTATCCATGCACTGCCAGAATCCCGTGTGTCGATACGCCATCAACTGCCCGTCGCGCGCCAGCTTTTCCATGGGCTCTTTTTCCCACGCCGTGCCGTCGCCTTCGATGTACTCGAATGCCTGCGGCTCGAGGACGAAGAACGCGCCGTTGATCCACCCTTCGCTGGTCTGCGGCTTTTCGCTGAATTCCTTCACGCGATCGCCGTCGAACACCATGCATCCGAACCGCGCCGGCGGACGCACGGCGGTGACCGTCGCGAGCTTGCCGTGGCTCTTATGGAACGCCAGCAGCTCCTTGATGTTCACGTCGCTCACGCCGTCGCCCCAGGTGAGCATGAATCGTTCGTTGCCGACGAACCGCTGCAAGCGCTTGATGCGCCCGCCGGTCTGCGTGGTCGTGCCGGTGTCAACCAGGTCGATCGTCCAGTCGGGCCGGCGATTGCCGTGCCGCAGCACGTCGCCGCTGCCGACCTGCACGGTCAGATCGCTCTCGGTCAGGCCGTAGTCGATCATGTAGCGTTTGATGTACTCGCCCTTGTAGCCCAGGGCGATGACGAACTCGTTGAAGCCGAAGTGCGCGTACTGCATCATGATGTGCCAGAGGACCGGACGCCCGCCGACCTCGACCATCGGCTTGGGGCGGACATCGGTTTCCTCGGCCAGGCGCGTGCCCATCCCGCCTGCTAGAATGGCTACTTTCATAGTCCCGTCCCAGTACACCGCGAGCACGAACACCAACGAACTACACCGACTTCCGCGGCGAATCGACTTCATCGATCGGATCGGGCCGCATGCGATCGATTATCGGTGAAAGAAGCTGCTCCAATGCGACAATGCAGTCGCGCGCGAGCTTCGGCACGTTTAACACTGTCCAGATCGCCATCACTCCGTAACATTTCATCGCTTCGACGAATCCCAATTTCGTCGCGCGGATCGACGCGAAATATTCTCGCATCAGCCGCCACTCCGGGTACGTCACTTTTCCTTTGAGTTTCGAATCCCACCATTCCGGCGGCGGAAACGGGCCGGTGCCCAGATAGCGGCTGAGCAGCGCTCGCCCATGCGCGTCTTTCAGGCGGCTGGGAAGCTGCTGCATCGACTGACTCGGATGCGACCGCGACAGGAACAGCCGCGGCTCCAGCTCTACGTATCGGCCCAGCAGTGCCATGCGTACGATTAAGACACTGTCACCTCGCGCATAACTTCCTTCCAGCGGCGTTTTCGCCAGCGCGCTGGCGCGCATCAGTCCGAAGATTTCGCAGGCGCGGTGGTGGCGATGCTTCACCAACACCAGCTCTGCAAATCTTCTCGACGGTTTCGCGGCGTCGGTGCGTAGGCGAAAATCGTAATTCTCGATAAACGCGCCTTTGTCATCGATGATCTTCGTCTTCGGATAGGCGCAGACGATGGTCGGATCGGCATCCAGCGCTTTGACGCACTCGGCGAGATATTCGGGCGCGATCATGTCGTCGTGCGCGTGCCAGCGGAAATATTCACCGCGCGCCAACTGAAATCCGATGTTGTGATTGCCCGCCGGTCCGATATCCGTTTCGTTGCGGTGATAGCGTACGCGCGGATCCCGCGCGGCGAGCTCGCGAACGATCTGCTCGGTCGCGTCGGTTGACGCGTTGTCGCAGACGATCAGCTCCCAGTCGGTGAACGTCTGGGCCATGATCGATTCGATCGCCTCGCGGACGTACTTCTGCCCGTTGCGAACGGGCATTCCGATGCTCACCCGCGGTTTCTGGTCGGTCATGCTACATCACTCCCGAGCGCCTCGGGCACATTGCACGTGAATATGACGACGCGATCGCACGCACGGTTCCCGGATAAAGGTTCATCGTGCAGCGGCGAGCGCGTGCTCGTACGCCTTTATCAGCATCGGATAATTCCGATCGGCGGTGTAGGTGCGCAGGAACTCCTCGCGCGCACCTGTCCGCAGGTCCGATAACAATGCTCGCTGACCGAAAGTCTCTTCCACGTGATGTGCCAACTGCGCCGAGTTCCCAGCCTCAAAGAGCCGCCCAGTCTTCCCGTCTCTCACCAGTTCCGCCATCGACCCTAGATTGGAGGCGATGACCGGAGTTCCGGACGCGAAGGATTCGATGATCGTTCGCGGCAGCCCTTCATACCAGAGCGACGGAAAGATCAAAGCCTCGGCACGTCCGAGAACATTATACACCTCTACCATCGCACGCCTTCCTAGCCAATCGACGCCGGCATCTATTACAACCTTGTCACTTAAACCTGTACGCATCGGGCCGTCACCTAGGATTTTTAGCGGAATGCGGCCGCCAAGATGCTTGGTCCATGCTTCCAGCAGGGTCGAGATCCCTTTTTCCGGTGAAAGCCTCCCTATGAACACGGCGTAGCCCCCGCCACCCGGGCCCTGGCCGGGGTCTGGCGCTACAAAATTCGGCTTTACGACGATCTTTTGCTCCGGAAGCCCGCCTTGTATGAATTTGCGCTTGGAGAATTCCGTGAGCGCGATGTACACGTCTACCGCGTCTCGCCACGTGCCCTTCGCGCGGTGATACGAAAGCATCCCGGCAGTAACTGCGCTGGCGGATCTGCTATCCCGGTAACACGCGTGTACCACCGCCGGCCACGGCACGGACTTGCACAGGCATTCTTCGCACACGTGGCCATCGCGGAAGAACGTGGCCGCGGGACACAGCAGCCGGAAGTTGTGCAGCGTCTGAACCACCCGCGCCCCGCTGTCGCGCGCCGCGTAATACGCCGCGGGGGAGATCAGCGGGAACGTATTGTGGAAATGTGCGATCTCGATCTGCTCTTTGCGGCAGATCTCGGCAATTCGCTCATACGCGTCGTCGTTCCACAGCGTCTTGCGCGCCAGTGTCAGCTTTCCGAGACCCGCCACCGCGTCGTTGTGGACGTTGAAGACGGTCACGTGGTTGCCATTTGCGCGCAGCATCGCGACCTCGTCGGCGAAGACCTGATCTTCGCCGCCGGGTTGCTGATAATAATTGTGAACAACGAGAATGTTCATCGGTCGCGCGCGAGCGCTTACGGACATACATCAGCCCGTCATCTATTGTCGGCTCAGCAGCGCGCAAAAAAAAGGTCGTCCCCAAAACAGGCAGCCGAATCAGAAGGCGGCGGGACTCGGCGCGGGCGGCGCAGGAGGAGCGGAAATGCCGCCGTGTTTCTGCTCGAGTGAGCGGATCGCCCAGGCGTTCAGCGCCACGTGCATCGCAGCGGCGATGGTTGCGCCGATCGCCATGCCCATCAGTCCGTAACGCGCGGTCAGCGGCATGCCGATCAGCACCATCGCCAGCGTGTAGCAAAGCTGCGTGGCGAAGCTGAGCTTGGGCTGCTCGATCGCGTTCAGGAACGAGCCGCTCATTTCCTTCACGAACAACAGCAGCGTAAAGACGGTCAGGACCTGCAACACACGGGTGTGCGGCAGATAATTCTGTGCGTTGGCAGGATAAAACACCTTCAACACCGCGGCGGGCCAGATCATCGGCACGAGGAAGATCAGCGTCAGCGCGATGAGGCCGGCGAAGAGGCTCGCCGTGAACAGTCGCTTGGCGCTGAAGAGCCCGCGCCGTTCGCGCGCCCGCGCGACGGTCGGAACGATGACGCTGCCGAACGCGAGCATGAGCGGGTTCGCCAGTCGATCCACGTTGATCAGCCCCTGCGCCACGCCGACCAGTTCGCGGCTGTGCCAGTACGCCAGGTTCCAGAAGAACAGCGAACCGGTGAACAGGCTGGTGACGTTGCCGTAGAGAACCCAGCGCGAAAAGCTCCAGTTCTTCCGCGCGAAAACAATCGCTTCCTCCACCGACGTGAGCTGCGGCCGAACCTGAATCAACTGCACGATCGCCCCCAGCGCACTGGTGACGGCGAACGCCTGGAACGCGGTCGTCAGAGTCAGCATTCCCTTCGACGCCAGCCAGGCGACGATCACCGCCTGTCCGATGTAGCTCACTGCGTCGCCCCATACGGCCGTGCGATAGCGGACGTGCGCGATCAGCGCGCGGCGAAGTGTTTCCTGAACCTGGAACACGGTCATCGCGACCATTGCCCAGAGTCCGACGGAGATCCCTTCGATCAGCGCCCCCACCGCTAGCGCCCCGGAGCCGACGATCGGCACCAGCACCAAAGTGAGAACGAGCGCTCGCCCGGCGAGCCGCGACATGCGCTGCTGATCGGCCACCGCGCCGCGGATGATCAGCGGGAACAGCACCGTCGACGCCTGCATGCTGTTCAGGAATAACGTGAGCTCGTACAGAATCGCGTACACGCCGAGCTGTTTCAGTCCGAGGTGGCGGGCGAGCATGAGCTGCGTAAAGAAATTTCCCGCACTGACCACGCCCTGATCACTCAGCACCCAGAAAATCTTCGTGCCGTTTGTCCGGTAGCGCTGGGCAGCGCTCATGATGGACCACTTCGTCTGTCGGAGCATCGGCACTAAGGGGAACACGTTGTAAACCGCCCAGTCTTCTATGTTCGGTTCCGGGCCAAGCTTGCGCGGAATTTCCGAACGCTTTCAAGGACGTAAAGAAGTCGGCTCAATGTCCGGCGTTGGGCTGCGGAATCGCGATCGGCGACGCCGCCAGCGGATCGCGCCCGCCCCGGGCGGCAGCGCGATCCATCGGGAAGAACGCCTTCAGTCGCAAAAAGTGTTTCTCAAACACGTGCCAACTGATCCACGCCGCGGCCACCGTCAGGACTGTGCCCAGAACGAAGAATCCGATCTGCGCCGTCACGCTGGTAAACTCCTGCGTCGGATCCGTGAAGCCATACACATACTTCAACAACGCGTACTTGATTGGCTGATTGAACAGGTACATCGCATAGCTGAGCTTGCCGAACAATCGCAGCACCGGATTGCTCAGCGCCCACACGAACGGGCCGGCGCCGCCGGAAGTGATTGTCACTAACAATAATGACCCGAACATGATGCTCAGCGCGGTGTAGCCACCGATCAGGAAAGTTTTGCTGTTGACCAGCGATCCCATCTTCGCGTTCCAGCCGACGATCACCAGCGGGATCAGCCAGAGCAGGTGGATCGCATATTTGCGCATCGCCAGCACGCGCTGCGGCGCGATGCGCGTCAGGATCGCGATCATCGCACCGATCGCCAGCGGATCCATCCGGCAGAACGTCCATTGCGTGACGAACACCAGATAACCCGTGTACTGGTTGACCAATCCGCGCGCGATCATCGACATCAGGATCAAGCCCACGCAGATCTTGAGCAGCGTACGCGGACGGCAGAACCAGACGATCGCCGGCCAGATCATGTAAAACTGTTCCTCGATGCACAGCGACCAGATCACGCCCATCGTGTGCGAGAACTCACGTGCACTTTGGTGATGGCCCTGGAACAGGTTGTAAGTGTACGTCCAATACGTCCACTCGCCGGTTGGTGGCCGGCCATAGAGGTCGTAGAAGCCGCCCATGACGCGCGGCAGGATCAGCAGGAAGACGACGAGGAACGCGTAGTACAGCGGAAAGATTCGAACCGTTCGACGAGCGTAGAAATTCTTGAAGAAGCTGCCGGCCGTCGGGCGCTTGCTCTTGGCATCGAGCAGGATGCCGGTGATCAGAAACCCCGAGAGCACGAAGAACAGGTCCACGCCCATCCAACCGAACGACCAGGTTTTCTGAATCAAGCGGATGACGGGGCCATCGCCGGTGATCAACATGAAGTGAAAGAACAGCACGAGCAAGATCGCCAATCCGCGCACGCCATCCAAGGCGGGGATGTGGCCCTTTTGCAGCCGATCGGTGATTCCAGCTTCGTGGTCGAGCGTTCGCGGCGCACGCGTCGTGGCGGGAGTTGTTCCGATCAGCGTGCTCATCACCATGAGACTTTAATCGGGGAAACCCCTACCGCAACCCCATAATTTCTCACGCTGATTATTCGTATCGCTTGAGCTTCAGCTTCTGAATCGCGAAGTGCCAGACAAATCGAGGATTGTTCTTCAGATACCGCTTCCATAGCCGTCTTGGCTCGGTGACGAGGCGGAAGAACCATTCCATGCCGATCTTCTGCATCCACGCCGGCGCCTGCTTCTTCAGGCCCGCGTGGAAATCGAACGCCGCGCCCACGCCCACCATCACCGGCGCTTCTAGGCGGCCGATATGCCCGCTCATCCATTTTTCCTGCTTCGGCGTGGACAGGCCAACCCACACGATGTCCGGCTTGGCGGCGTTGATCTGCTCGATCAACGCACGATCTTCCTCATCGGTCATCTTCCGAAATGGCGGGCAATGTGTGCCGACCACCTGCATCGCCGGGAATCGCTCGAGCAGTTTCTGCTTGAGCAGTTCCGCCACGCCTTCGCCGCCGCCGTAGAAGTAATGACGATAATTCTTCGCCACGCCCTCGCCGCAAACCTTGAGCATCAGGTCGGGCCCATACACGCGCCGCACGTGCGAATTGCCCGCAAGCCGATTCGCCCAGACCATCGGCATGCCATCGGGCGTGACCATGCCCGCCGCGTTGTGAATCGCCTTCAGCTCAGGATTGTCCTGACTCTCCATCACGCCATGCACGCCGGTGATGCAGACGTAATTCGGCTCGCGCGATTTGATCCAGGAATCAATCCGCGCCGCCGCCAAGTCGAGATTGACCGCGCTGATCCGCACTCCCAGCACGTTGCAGCGTTGGTCATTTCCAGGCGGAAGATCGTTGATCACGGCGGTGGTCATGTTGAGAGAAGTCACATCGAAACTATCGGCGAAATTCAGCCGGTGATGAATGAACGGGAAGATTCTCGGACTTCGAAAACTCTAATCGATCTCCAAACACGACGTACCAGCGATGCTCCGCTTCATTGCGCCACGCATCCTCGGTCACGCGCCTCGAAAATGCTCGAGCGCTGACTTCAAGGGCGGGCCGCTCTATCTTCTTTACGGCACATCGGAAATCACCTTGGTCGTCGGCAGCGCTAAGCAACATCGTGAGCAGCACATCGATTGGATCCAAGACGAACACATCGAGGTGACCAAACGTCGCAAACTTCGCGCTGCGATCGCGCCAACCGTCTGGAAGCGGCTCTGATTCATCCGCAACGCAGTCAATCTTCCTCAACCGCCGGCTGATTCGTCCGAGCAGAAGGAGTGCGGTCCGACCGCCAACGTACAAGCGCGTCGCTGTTGCTGTGCGTTTGCCGTGTCGCTGAAGGTATCTTTCTACTGCTTTCCGCGATGTCGGCTTCTTCAGCCTGTGAGGAAGTGATGTAAATCCAGGTCGTTAACACGAGCGCAATGCTCAACTGCTCGGGCCAATCGATACGGATCAATCTCTGGCTGTCCGAATGGAAGCCGCCAGAGTTCCTCTACAGCTTCCTCATCCTCATGCATGAGAACAGTCTAGCGGAAACGCGAACCGGGGTGCGATTCGCATCGCACCCCGGTTGATTCTCTGTTCGGCCTCGCGATGTGCTACCGCGCACCCTTCCTCAAAATCACCGCCGGGATCGTTTCCAGCAGGATGCGGATGTCGTTCCACAAGGTTCGCCGGCGGATGTACGCGACGTCCATTCGGACCCATTCGCTGAAGCTCACCTTGCTGCGGCCCTTGACCTGCCAGATGCAGGTGAGGCCGGGGGTGACGTCGAGGCGGCGGCGGTGCCAGCGTTCGCAGGCGTCGGACTCACCAACCGGGAGCGGGCGCGGGCCGACCAGGGTCATGTCGCCGCGGAAGACGTTCCAGAGCTGCGGCAGCTCGTCGATGCTGGTCTTGCGCAGGAATCGGCCGACGCGTGTGATGCGCGGGTCGTTGGTCAGCTTGAACGCCGGACCGTCTTGTTCGCTTAACTTTCGCAGCGCGGCCTTTTGCTCTTCGGCGTCGACAACCATCGTGCGGAATTTGAAGATCGTGAACGGCTTGCCGCCAAGACCCGCGCGTTGCTGCGTGAAGATGACAGGCCCTTTCGAGCCGAACTTGATCAGCAGCGCGGCAGTGATCATCAGCGGCGAGGCCATCAGCATGCCGAAGCCGGCGCCCATGACGTCAACCACGCGCTTCCACCACGGCAGCGGACGAACGAGCAGGCTCTCCATGCGCTGCACGGGCGAGCGGCTGTGGCCGCGCTTGTCCAGGCCGGACTTCACGCCGTCGAGGAAGTATGGAATCAGATTTCCAACGCCAAGTGGCCGACCGTCCGCGCCGACTTCATTGCCGCGCGTCAGGCCGCTGCCATTGCCGTTCGATCCGGATTGATCCCCTGACTGACCCTGCGTGCCGTCGTTGTCGCCGGTGAACCATTTCGTGGGATACGAATACACGCTGCACAGCGGCCGCGGCGCTTTGCGCGACAGCATCATGCA
>JACMJD010000511.1 GCA_014380825.1 Phycisphaerae bacterium
CATCGGCAACGATTAGAACAGAATTCAATGCGGTCGCGAAGATGCGAAGGGCGCGAAGGGTCGGGAAGAAGAGCCAAAAGACCAAGCCAAAAAGCTGATGTCATCCAGAGCGGTACGCCGCGAAGGATCTAGCTTCACACGCGAGGCCAGATCCTTCGCGGAGTACCGCTCTGGATGACATCATCTATCTGTGTCCGTCGTATCGCATTTCTTCGCGACCCTTCGCGCCCTTCGCATCTTCGCGACCGCATTCAATTCTGTTCTAATCGTTGCCGATGGACGGCAAAGATTTAGTCAACCTCGGTTACCCACCCGGACCGGCCATCGGCGCGGCGCTGAAGGCGATCAAGCGGGCGAAGAAGTCGCTCGATCGCGAATCCATCGAGCGCGAACTCCGCGCGGTGCTGGCCGATCCGGTGCGCAATGCTTCGCACGAACATTTCGCCGACCTCGCACGCATTTTGCGCGAGGAATCAGAGCGTCCCGTGTTCCAGGAGCGGGATGAACCCGCGCCGTACAAAATCTGGGGCGAAGGCTTAGAAGCCGGCCCGCTCGATCAGATGATGAACGCCGCGCGATTGCCCGTGGCAGTCTCCGGCGCGCTCATGCCCGATGCGCACCAGGGGTACGGTCTACCGATCGGCGGTGTGCTCGCGACCGAAAACGCGGTGATCCCATACGCCGTGGGCGTCGACATCGCTTGCCGGATGAAGCTGTCGGTTTACGACATCGGCGCCGATCAACTCACGCGCCTGAACGACACGCTCGTTCGCGCATTGCATCGCGAGACGATGTTCGGCACCGGCGCCGGATTTCAGAAGCCGCATCAACACGATGTGCTGGATGAGGACTGGTCGCGAACCGCGGTCACCAAACGCGTCTTCGACAAAGCCCGCGTGCAACTCGGCAGCAGCGGGTCGGGCAACCACTTCGTGGAATTCGGCATCCTCACCATCGCCCCCGCCACGGCCGCCCAAAGCGTACCCGCGCCGGGCGGCATCTCAGGAAAAGATGAAGGACGAAGGTTGAAGGATGAAAAAGAAGAGATTGATCCGCTCTCGTCATCCTTCAACTTGCCCCCCGGTCAATATCTCGCGCTGCTGACCCATTCCGGTTCGCGTGGACCCGGCGCGACCGTCGCGGATTTCTACTCGCGCCTCGCGCGCGACCTTCATCCCGAACTCCCTCCCGAACTTCGCTATCTCGCATGGCTCGATATGAGCTCCGAACCGGGACAGGAATACTGGTACGCGATGAACCTGATGGGCAAGTTCGCCCACGCGAATCACGATCTGATTCACCAGAAGATCGCGAAGCACATCGGCGCGAAAGTGATCGCGCACGTCGAGAACCATCACAACTTCGCCTGGAAAGAACAGCACGGCGGGCGCGAGCTAATCGTCCATCGCAAAGGCGCGACGCCCGCAGGAAAAGGCGTGCTGGGCGTCATTCCGGGATCCATGGCATCGCCCGGTTTCATCGTCAGCGGGAAGGGCGTGGAGGCTTCACTCGAATCGGCCTCGCACGGCGCGGGTCGAAGAATGAGTCGCACCGCCGCGCGGGAAAAGTATCGCTGGAGTCACATCAAGCCGATGCTCGAAGCCGCCGGCGTGCAATTGCTGTCGGCCGGCATCGACGAGAACCCGCACGCGTATAAGGACATCAATGTGGTGATGTCGCAACAGGCGGACCTGGTCGAGGTGCTCGCGCGTTTCGATCCGAAGATCGTGAAGATGGCCGATGCCGGCGAGAAACCGGAGGACTAGGTCCGGTCGATCATGGAACAGCCTGATCTGCTAATTCTCGGATACTCAGAAGCAGCGATGTTCTTGAAGAGCGTCGCGACCAACTCCATTTCGGCGATCATTTCGATTCATGGACCGCGCGAGTTTGGTGTCGAATGCGATGTGAAACGTCGGTTGGATCTGTCATTTGACGATGCTGATGTTCCTAATGCGAACGATTCGTTGGCTATTCAGAGCGCGATAGCCCGGCAGCGGTGGAACCAACGTAACGGATTGAGTGAAGTCGTCCCCGAACTTACGGACGCGCAGCGCATCATCGATTTTGCCCGAACGCTGGAGAATGAGGGGGGAACGCTCCTTTGTCATTGCGGGGCGGGCATCAGCCGCGCATCGGCGGCGGCATTCATTTGCCTTGCGGTCTGGGAGGGCGAAGGCTACGAGTCGCAGTGCATCACCGAGGTCCGCCGGCTTCGCCCAAATGCCCAGCCGCACGAGGGACTCGTGCGATTTGCCGATCAGTTGCTCGCGCGCAACGGCAAACTGACTTGTGCGCTGAAGCTGGCTTGAATCTGGTCGACGTCCTGACGCGCTTCGATCCCAAGATCGTGAAAATGCCGATGCCGGCGAGAAGCCGGAGGATTGAAATAGTCTGGCGATCGGCTCGAACACGCAGGGTCGTGTCATCTCGAAATCCGTCCAACTCTCAGTCGCATACGCTGGTTTTACCCACAAAAATCGGGCCTGGTCACACAATCGGGTCGGCAACACATCTTCCCATTGAGAGGCTCATGAACGATTGGGAACTGCTGGAACGATATCGGCGGGAGCACTGCGAGGCGGCATTTGCCGAGCTGGTGAACCGGCACGTCGGGCTTGTGTTCGGCGTGTCCAGGAGGCGCTTGCGCGACGCTCACTTGGCGGAAGATGTCACACAGGCGGTGTTCGCGCTGCTCGCTCGGCGGGGGCCGAACAATCGTGTTGCGACGCTCGCGCCGTGGCTGATCAAGACCGCGCACTACGCCTGTGCGAATGCTCATCGCGCCCGCGAAATCCGTGACCAGCACGAGCAGATCGCCGCCCAGCAGCGCGTCCGGCAGATGATGCAGATGGCGAACCATCAAGATAGCACTCGCGGCACCGGCGGATCGGACGACGTCGAGCTGTTGCTCGACGAGGCGCTGCACTCGGCCGTGTCGAAACAGGATCGTCAGTTGCTGCTGCTGCGTTATCACCACGACCGCGATCTGAACGAAGTTGGCGCGGCGTTGGGCATCGCCCCGAATACGGCGGCCAAGCGACTGTCGCGCGCGGTCGAACGGTTGCGGCAATTCCTGTCGGCGCGCGGGATGCGACTCTCAAGCGTTGCGGTGGCCGAAGTGCTGGTGCGGCTTGCGCACGAGTCGGCGCCGGCGGGCCTGGCGTGCAAGGCTGTCGCTGGCGCGACAGGTGGGGCGGTGCCGCCGCTCGTCGTCCAACAAATTATTCAAGGAGTTACAGATATGTTTCGCATAATCAAGATCAAGCTCGTCGCAGGAACGATCGCCGTCGTGGTACTTGGCGGCGGCGGGGTGATTGCCGTGAATCAACTCTTTGCGCAGAACACGCAGAATCCGTCAAACAAATCGGATGCACGGACGCCTGCCACGCAACCGGCCGCGGCGGCAGCGCAGGCGCCGGCGACGCAGCCGATCGACGTGTCAACGCCGAAAGGTGCGCTCCGCGCGTTTACAAACGCTACGCGGAGCGCGGACTTCGAAACGCTCCAGCGCGTCTCGAAGACCGATGCGGGCGACGACCTGGAGAGCACGCTCATCGCCGCCGCGAACAACTATCAGAAGGCCATGGGTGAGCTCATTTCCGCCGTGCGCGACAAGTTCGGCGACACGGAAGTGCGCAAGTTCACGCGGCAACGTGGTGCCGTCCCGCTGGAGCCGTTCCTCCGCCTGATCGAAGTGGAGCTTGATCACCATGACGTCGCGGTGCAGGGCGAAACCGCCAAGCTTGTTGATCGGAAAGATCCGAACACGGAAACAAACGTCAAGTTGGTACGGGAAAACGGAGTGTGGAAAGTCGCGTCCACCGGTCTGGCCGCGCAGTTCGGGAATGAAGTGACGACGCAGCGAGTGGAAATGCTCACGGCTCGCGCGGAGATCGTCAGCACCGTCGCCGCAGAAGTGTCGGCAGACAAGTACGAGAACATCGAGGCCGTCGGAAACGGTCTGCGCGACGCGTTGCGGCGGCGGTAGGTCCAGTGTCCCGCCGCTTGGGTCACTTTTTTTTTGGAAGCGCGAAAGAGAAATCTCCGATCCGCGCGGCAATACATCGCGTGAGATAAACCAAAGGAGATTTCTCAATGCTCAGCAAATCTTGCGCGCTGGCCGTACTGTCCAGCGCTTCGATGTTCGTCTCGACAACCACGGGCCAGCTTGTTCGCAGCGGCTCGGGCACTGACCCTGCCGCGATTCAGGCGGTCGTCGATCTATATCGCACCGATCTTGGCGCGCTCAACCCGAACACCGCCGGCTCGTTCGCCAACGGTCGTCGCGAAATCAACTGGGACGGCGTGCCCGACAGCGCGGCCGCGCCGAACGATCTGCCGGCGAACTTCTTCAACGTCAACTCGCCCCGCGGCGCGGTGTTCAGCACGCCGGGAACTTCCGTGCGCGTCAGTGCGGACGATTCTAATCCCACCAGCACGCCCGTGCGCTTCGGCGATATCAACCCGACCTACGTGAGCACGTTCAAGACGTTCAGCGCGCAGCGGCTGTTCTCGCCGATCGGCAGCAACATCGTCGACATGTTCTTCTTCGTGCCCGGATCGGCCACGCCGGCGCTAAGCCGCGGTTTCGGCGCGGTGTATACGGATGTCGACACGGTTCAGAACACGTCGTTCGAATACTTCGACGTAAATGGCGCTTCGCTCGGCACGTTCAACACGCCAGTGTCTGACAACGGACTCTCATTCCTGGGCGTTTCGTTTCCGACAGCGGTCGTCGCTCACGTTCGAATCCGTTACGGCAACTCCGCGCTCGGCCCGAACGATGCGCCCGGCGTCGATGTCGCCGTGATGGACGATTTCATCTACGGCGAACCGCAAGCCGTGCCGGAACCGGCGATGGTCGGGCTCGCCTCACTCGTGCTACCGCTCCTTGGGCGGCGAGCGCGAAAGCATTAACCCGTTCCAACGAACCCCTATTCAGGCGGCGCCGATGCGGCGAATGTTCGCCGACGTCGCGCCGCCTGAATGTTTTTTGTACGCGGGTGTCGAATTTCGGTCGTGGCGAGACATCATTGTTTCAGAGGGCTATGAACGACGACTGGGATTTGCTGGAGCGATTCACGCAGACGCGATGCGAACGCGCGTTCGCCGAGCTAGTTGCACGGCACGCCGGGCTTGTCTATGCGACATGTCGGCGACGACTGCGCGATGCGCACTTAGCCGAAGATGCGACGCAGGCGGTGTTCGTGCTGCTTGCGCGCCGACCGCCAACGAGAAGCAATCGCGGCTCGCCGCTTGCGGCGTGGCTGTATCAGACAGCGGTCTTCACCTGCAACAACGCCATGCGTTCACGACGACTGCGCGGCGAACGGGAATCGCAAGTGAGACCAAAAGCGGAAGCGGCGGCACTACCGATCGAAGTTGAGGCGCAGCTCGATCAAGCGATCGGGGCGCTGACCAGTACGGATCGCGATGTGCTGATCTTGCGTTATCACCACGATCTGAATCTGCACGAACTTGCCGCGAGCCTCAGTATCTCGGAATCCACCGCCAGCAAGCGCGCGACCCGTGCTCTGGAACGGCTGAAACGCGCGTTCGCACGTGTCGGCGGCGCGTCGCCGGCAACGGTTGTCGTCGCCTCGTTACCCGGTCTGCTGCGACAACCACCGCCGCACGGGTTGGTCGATCTAACCGTTTCTCACGCGCTCGCATCCAACGCGAGTGCGGTCATCGGAGTGACTCAAGCCATGTTGCACGCGAAGCTCAAACTTGCGGTGGCCGCGATGGTTGCCAGTGTGGTCGTCGTGGGTGGCGCCACGCTGTCGGTGTCGCTCCTGTCGGCACAAACGCCGCCTGCGGCAAGCCAGCCTGCCCAGCAACTCTCTCCGATCGAAACGTTACGTGACCTAGTCGATGCGTATCGTCGCGGCGACGCCGTCACGGTGCGTTCGATGTTCGTCGCGAGCGAGCCAACCGGGCGTCGCATGCTCGACGCGTTGTGCGACTACATCAAAGTCAGCCACAACCTGCGCAGCGCGGTGACAGCGAAGTTCGGCAAGGACGCGCTGGAGCAGTTCCCCGAGCTAAGCGAGCTCACGCCGCTCGATTACCTCGGGCAAATCGATGACGATCAACTCGCGAATTTTGACGAGACGGTCGATCGCGATACCGTCACGCTGCAAGCCCCCGACAAGCAATCGGATGCGTTCATCTTTGTACAGCACCAAGGGGTGTGGAAAATCTCCGCCGACCGAATGACCAGCGACTGGACCCCAAAACAGACGGACGAACGTGCCGGCAGTGTGGAAGAGGTCACCGAGGCCGCGCGGAAGTTCGCGGAGCAGACTCAATCGGGCAAGTACGCAACGATCGACGAGCTGCGTGAAGCGATGCAACCGATCCTCAATCGAGGACGATGAGCGCCGCTGGGAAGGGCGGGCGGAATAGGAAATAAACATTCCGCGCGCGAGAATGTCACATCTGATGTTGGCCTGACATATCACTGTTGAGAAACCAATGGACGACTGGGACTTGCTGGAGCAATTCCGGTTGGCGCGGTCTGAGCAGGCGTTTGGCGAGCTGGTTCGGCGGCATGCCGGGTTTGTGCTGGCCACCTGCAAAAGGCGTCTGCGCGACGCGGGTCTGAGCGAGGATGCCGCCCAGGCGGTGTTCCTGGTGCTGGCGCGTCGTCCGCCAACGCGAACCGGTTCGAGCGCGCTGGCGGGATGGCTCCACAAAACTGCGGTTTACGCCTGCAACAACGCCATGCGAGCGAAGACGTCTCGCGATGAATATGAACGACAAGCGGCCGCCGAGCGAGCGGCGACGGTCGATCCGCGCACGGATGTCGCGGTTGATCCTGCGGAAGCGGAACGATTGCTCGACGAAGCGTTGGCCGAGCTGTCGATCAAGGAGCGCGATGCGGTTTTACTGCGGTATTACCAGGACCAAAGCGTCCAACAGGTTGGTCAATCCCTGGGAATCTCGCAGAACACGGCGACGAAGCGAATCGGCCGCGCTATCGAACGAATGCGTGCATTTCTGGCGGACAAGGGTCTGGCGATCTCTGCGCCAGTGCTGATCGAAGCGATCACGCACGCGACGCGTGCGCCGTTGCCGGCGGGGGAGTTTATCGAACAGGCAATATCCGTCGCGATGGGTCAGTCGGTGGCGTCAACTATTGTTCAACACTTAGCCGAAGGAGTGAATCACATGATTCGAATTGCACAAGTGAAACTGGTGGTCGCGGTGGTGGCGGTTGTGTCAACCGCGGGCGGCGGAATCGTGGCCGTCAATCAGTTGATGGCGCAATCCAGTGCGCCCAGGCCTACGGCGGTCGTAACCGCGAATGAACCGGCGACCAGACCCGCCTCAGCGCTCGCGCCGGAAAATCGCGCTGGCGCTGCGACACCCAAGGCCGCGCTGCATGCGCTCGCCGCCGCAGGACGCGCGGC
>JACMJD010000041.1 GCA_014380825.1 Phycisphaerae bacterium
ATTCGCCACGTCGAAGCGAAACTCGCCGTCACGCCCCATCCCCGGGCCAAGCGCGCGCGCATCGATGCTGTTTATCGCCAATCCGCTCAGGGGATCAGCCAACGTTATGAAAACAGCCTTAGAGCCGCCGTCCGCGAATTGCTTGAGATTAACGTGACCCGTATCGTTGCGAGCACTGCTGACGAGCGCCAGGACGGCTGGGGCGGGATGGCTGGGGTTTGTTTCGCTGAGCGCCACCGTCGCGCCTGCGGCAAAAGAAAGAAAGGTTGCCGCAAGCTTGAATCTCACTTCCTTGTACATGCAGCATCTCGAGTTCTGTGTGATGCGGGCCGTTAGCAAGAGCTGTACCGCTCGTGAATAAGTACAGAGAATCAACGGCTGGCGGCAATGACTCGGCGATTGGTGTCGGTTCATGGCTTGATGTTGTAAGCAATTCCGACGGACAACGACTCTGGCAGCTGGCTCGCTCGGGAAGAGGATAGCGGCAAGGTCATAAACGACCATTGCGCCACTTTTCTGTATAATTTTGCGGTTAAGCGAAGGCGGTAAGCGATGAATCAAACTCTCTACGACAAACTCTGGAACAGCCACGTCGTTCGTCAGGATGACGACGGCACGGCGCTGCTTTACATCGACCGGCACCTGGTCCACGAGGTCACCAGCCCGCAGGCGTTTGAGGGGCTACGCCTCGCACAGCGCAAGCCCTGGCGCATCGATTCCATTCTGGCGGTTGCCGATCACAACGTGCCGACGACCGACCGCACGCACGGTATCAGCGATCCGGTTTCGCGCCTGCAGGTCGATACCCTCGATCAGAATTGCGAAACCTACGGCATCGACGAATTCAAGATGAACGATGCGCGGCAAGGCATCGTTCACGTGATCGGTCCGGAGCAGGGCGCGACGCTGCCAGGCATGACCATCGTTTGCGGCGATTCGCATACCAGCACGCATGGCGCGTTTGCCGCGTTGGCGTTCGGCATCGGCACCTCCGAAGTCGAGCACGTGCTGGCAACGCAGTGTTTGCTGACCAAAAAAGCCAGGGCGATGCTGATCGTGGTCAACGGCGCGCTCGCGCCCGGGATCACCTCTAAAGACATCGTGCTCGCGATCATCGGCAAGATCGGCACGGCCGGCGGCACCGGCTACGCGATCGAGTATGCCGGCTCTGCGATTCGCGCGCTCAGCATGGAAGCGCGCATGACGGTTTGCAATATGTCGATCGAGGCGGGCGCAAAGGCCGGCATGATCGCAGTCGACGACATCACGATCTCGTATCTGAAGGGCCGCCCGTACGCACCAAAAGACGAACACTGGGAACGCGCGGCCGCTTACTGGCGGACGCTGCGAAGCGACGACGGCGCGGTGTTCGACAAGGTCGTCGAACTCGACGCCGCCGCGATCAAGCCGCAAATCACCTGGGGCACTTCGCCTGAGATGGTTGCGTCGATCGACGACCGCGTGCCCGACCCGGCGCGGGAGGCCGATCCGGGCAAACGCGATTCGATTTCGCGCGCGCTCGGTTATATGGGTCTCGCGCCCAACACCGCGCTTTCGGACATTCGACTCGACAAGGTTTTTATCGGCTCGTGCACGAATTCGCGGATCGAGGATCTGCGCATCGCGGCAGATTTCGTTCGCGGCAGACATATCGCCCCGAACATCAAGCTCGCGCTCGTTGTGCCCGGCTCAGGACTCGTCAAGCGCCAGGCCGAAAGCGAAGGGCTCGATCAGGTGTTCCGCGCTGCTGGATTCGAATGGCGCGAGCCCGGCTGCTCGATGTGCCTGGCGATGAACGACGACCGGCTCGAGCCCGGCGAGCGCTGCGCTTCCACGTCGAATCGTAATTTCGAAGGCCGCCAGGGAGCAGGCGGACGCACGCAACTCGACAGCCCTGGCATGGCTGCCGCCGCCGCGATCGCCGGGCATTTTGTCGATGTGCGCAGTTTCCAGAAGACTTGAGAGGGCGAGATGACCAAGTACGTTTTTGTAATTCTGTTGCTCGGCGCTTTTCTGGCCGGATGCAACACCATGCAAGGATTCGGCCGCGACGTCGAAAAACTCGGCGACAAGATCGAAGACAAGGCCACCGAAAAGAAGGGCTATTGATGCAGAAAGTCACACGATTCGAAGGTCTGGTGGCGCCGTTCGATCACGCAAACATCGATACGGACGTAATCATCCCGAAGCAGTTCCTGAAATCGATCAAGCGCAGCGGTTTTGGCGTCAATCTGTTCGACGGCTGGCGTTATCTCGATG
>JACMJD010000512.1 GCA_014380825.1 Phycisphaerae bacterium
GGCGCTTACGATTTCGATCACGATTCTCTCGTTCTATTCCGTGCGATGGGCGGTGAATTATTTCGCGCCGAAGACTGTGGCGTTCGAAGCGTTGGCTCAAATTGACCCAAGCGCCATTCTCGGAGACACGCAGCTTACCGAGACCGGCGGCACAAAAGCGCCCGATATATTCACCGGCACGCGTGGTCGCTCCGGGTATGTGACGCGCCTTCTCGGTTACGGCACGTGGTTCAGCTATCTGTTGTGGCAGCCGATGCGACTGGGAACCGGTTCGCATGCGATCTGGTACGTCGCCACCGCGCTCGGTTGGATTGTCGCGCTGATCGGCCTTGTCGCGGTGGTTGATGCGATCAAGAAGTATCAATGGCTGCTGCCCGCCGTCGCGCTGTACACGCTGGCGCTGTGCCTGAATTGGCCGCAGGCGACGGCGCGGTATCTCGTGCCGATCTCGCCGCTGATTTTGCTGATGGTCGTGCGAGGGTTGCAACTGCTTCAAGCCAAGGCGGCAACACCGTCGCATCGCACGATATGGAAGACGATCGGCGCGATCGGCGTGGGCAGCGTCGTGCTCTGCAATCTCGTGTTGTACGTCGAAGAAGTGCGGATCATGCGATCGAGCCGATTCGCCGATCGCTATGAAGCCGGCCTGAACACGGGCCTCGTCGCGGCCGCACAATATCTGACCGACAAAAACGTCGGCAACTGGCAGACGGCGGTGAATCCGGAGTACATCAACATCAACAAGCGACGCATGAGCCCAACCGGCCTGCGCATTTTGACGATGCTGACCGGCAAGGCCGCGCTGCAGGTGCCTGAGAAATACACTCGGGCGCCGTACAAGATTCCGAACGATCGCGACTTCCGCAAGCAATTCATCGCGAAGCACAAGGTCGCGTTCTACCTGGAGCAACCCAAGATCTCGCCGTGGCGGGTGTCGCACTATCGAATGGCCTGGCTGCAAAAATGGTTGACCGGCCAGGAACCCGAAGAAATCGAAGCCGGCTGGCGGCTGTACCAATGCGACGGCGCGAGCACGCCGATCCCGGTGGTGCTGCGGAGCGCGGTGGAATTCCCGAAGCGCGTGCCGGGTTTGTGAAAAAAAGGTGGCATGGGCGCCTCGCCCATGCACTCATCTTCCGCCAGAATGCGCGCATGGGCGAGGCGCCCATGACACAATGGTCTTGCAGCTTCCTTCCAACTTTTCCGTCGTCGTGCCGATCGTCGCCGGTGTCGGCAACGCGCTGATGACACTGCCGATGGTGCGGCAACTGAAATCGCGCGCGAACGCGGGACAAGTGACCATTGTGGCGCGAATAGACGCGATGGCCGAGCCGTTTCGACGGGGCGTGGATGTCGATGAAGTGATCGTCGCGCGGGGCCCGCGATCGATGATCGGCGCGCTGCGTGCGTCCCGGGCGGATCTGCTTGTCGTGCCGTTTCCTTCGAATCGCTGGGAATATTCGATGCTCGCCGCCGCCAGCGGGGCGGGGCAGACGCTGCTTCACGACTATCCCGTCGGCCGACTCGCCGCGCTGCATTTCATCGGCACGCGCGTGCCGGCCGTGCGGGGGATTCATGATGTCGAGCAAAACCTTCGGCTGCTGCGCGCGATGGACGTGGAACCGGATCTGACCGAGTCGCCGCGATTCGTGCTTCGCGAGGATGACCGACGCAGCGCCGCTGCCATGTTGCGCGGGACTGAATCGTTCATCGCAATCCACGTTGGCAGCGCCAAGACGATTCTCGCAAAGGCCAAGCGCTGGCCGACTGCAAACTATGCGGCGCTGATCGAATCGCTGCGAACCGAAACCGGCATCGAACCGATCATGCTCGAAGGCCCTGACGAGTCAGGAGTTGCCGGGGGGATCAACGCGCCTCTTTCGCGAGCATGTCCGGTCGTCCGGCTGGTTGGCAATCTCGGAGAAGCTGCGGCCGTGCTGGAGCGAGCATCGTTCTACGTCGGATCGGACTCTGGCCTTGCGCATCTGGCGGCAGCGGTTGGGAAGCGAACGATCACCATCTTCGCGCCGGCGGATCCGGATCGCGTGTGTCCGTATGGCAATCGTGAACTGGTGGTGAAGCCCCAGAAGGCTTGCTCGCCTTGCTTTTTGTATCCGTGGCAGGCGACGAAGCCGAAGATGTGTTGCGGAAAGAATGGTGAGCCGATGTGCATCACGGAAGTGACGGTGGAGCAGGTGATGGAGAAGGTGCGAAGCGATTTGGTGCGAGAGAGGGTGTGAGGCATTTCTCTGGAGTCGAGAACAGATTCGGGTGTGA
>JACMJD010000513.1 GCA_014380825.1 Phycisphaerae bacterium
ATATTCCGCAACCTTCTGGCCGTTCTCATAGCGGGCGACGCCGACCTCGATGACCCGGTCGCCGAGATCTGCGGACACACCGGTGGTCTCCACGTCAACAAACGCGAGGGGAAGTTCGGATAAAGGTTGGATGAGTGAGAACGGCATTGCCCACGGCGACCCATCAGAATTCGGTCCCGATGATATCGCACTCGAAGGCCAGCGTCCCGTTCGCCACGCCTTGCGCGCGGCAACAAATTCGATGGTGCCGTTCCCAGATTTTGGCGGCGAGGATGTACAGGCGAACGCCAGGGGCGAGTTGTTGCCGGAACTTGCAGCTTTCCAGTCCGCCGAAGCCGACGAAGCCTTTCCAGCCGATGAACTTCTTGATGTGAATGCTCGCGAGCTGCGCCGCGGATTCGATCATCAACACACCCGGCAGCAGCGGTCGGCCGGGAATATGGCCGGGGACCCAGAATTCGTCGTCGCGCACATCTTTGAAGCCAAGAATCTGGTGCGTGTTGCCGTCCGCCCAGATCACGCCGTTAAGCTGCTCCATGTCGCCGCGATGCGGATTAATCGCCCGGATTGCTTCCTGATCGAGCAGGAGGTGATCCAGGTCGAGCTTGGAGATGTCAAATAGCAGTTGCGGCGGCATGAATGCGACGCGGGTGCGCGAGGAGCGCGAGAAAACCTGGGGATCGGGTAAGAAACCCGTGTAGCCGGCCCGCTTGCGGGCCGTGAACGGAATCCGACGGGAAGGCGACGGCCCGCAAGCAGGCCGGCTGCACGTTTTTTCCGTCTCGCGATTTATCCTTCGGAAGCGTCGTCGCCGCCCTCGTCACCACCGCCACCGGCTTCGTCGCCAGCGCCGCGGCCTTCCAGGATCTTCTTTCGCACTTCCTGGGCGGCGGATTTGATCTCCTGCATTTTTTTGCGCACGCGGGTTCCCGCGGCCTTATTCCCCCCGGTAGCCTTGGCAACGTCCTCGGCCGCATCTTCCACCAGACGCTTCAGCGTATCGTACTCGTTCATGGAACCTCCATATCAAGGTTGATCCGAATGGCCGAAAACGATACGCCAGCGGGGGTGGGGTGTCAATTCTACGCAAAAAACGCGGGTTGCGAGGAAAGGTTGAATGACCAAACCAGCAATCCGAACGAGTGAGGAAGTTCGAACGACGAAATGAAGTTCGGTCCTCGCCATTCGTTGTTCGGTTTTGACTCGGATTTCGGGCTTCGGGCTTCGGATTTCCCGGCCTTGCCGGGCTAGTACTCTCGAATGTACTGCCGAAAAGCCTCCAGCAGTTTCTTCGTCAACGGCCCGACTTTTCCGTTGCCGATTTGTCGCTTATCGACCGTCGTCACCGGCATCACTTCCGCCCCGCTGCCGGTCAAGAACATTTCATCCGCGATGTACAGATCATGCCGCTGGATTTGCGTCTCAAGGCACGGAATTCCCAGCATGCGACACAGCTTGATGATCACCTGTCGCGTGATGCCTTCGAGAATTCCTTCCGTCGTGCCGGGCGTGAGCACGGTTCCGTTGCGAACGATGAACACGTTGTCGGCCGTCGCTTCGGAGACGTTGCCCATGTGATTCAACATGATCGCTTCGGGCACGCCCGCGTCATTCGCTTCGATCTTGCCGAGGATGTTGTTCAGATAATTCAGGCTCTTGATTCGCGGGCTGCAGGAATTCGGATGATTGCGGATGTAGCTGCTGACGATCGTCGCGATGCCCTCTTCGTACATGGCCTTGGGATAAATCGCGATCGTGTCGGCGATAATAAATATGCTGGGCTTGCGGCTCTTCTTCGGATCGATTCCCAGATCTCCCACGCCGCGCGTCACGACGGCGCGGATGTAGCAGTCCGTAAAACCGTTGGCGGCGACGGTTTGCTCCATCGCTTCGACGAACGCTTTCTTGGTGATCGGAATGTCCAGCCGGATCGATTTCGCCGACGCGTACAACCGATCGACGTGCGCATCGCACTCGAAGATCTTGCCGTTGTAGACGCGGATGCCTTCGAACACGCCGTCGCCGTAGAGCAAGCCGTGGTCATAGACGCTGACTTTTGCGTCGGCCTTGTCGACGAGATGCCCATCGAGCCAGATTTGCAGCGCCTTCTTGGTGGTCGGCGGAGCTTCGTCAACGCGCTTTCTGTCTGCTGCCATGGTCATGACTCCGCCCTCTCTAATTTTCCGTCTTTAAGGACAAGTACGCGATCCGCCTGCCTCGCCAGCGTGCGATCGTGTGTCACCATAATAATGGTCTGGCCGGATTCGCGATGAAGTTTTTCCAGAACCGACATAATTTGCTGGCCGGTTTCGGCATCCAGATTACCGGTTGGCTCGTCGGCAAACAGTACGCGTGGATTATTCATCAACGCCCGCGCGATCGCCACCCGCTGGCGCTCGCCGCCGGAGAGCTGATTCGGGCGATGTTTCAGGCGGTGGTCCATTCCAAGCGACCGCAGCACCTCGACGCCTCGCTCGCGCAGCTCGCGTTTTTTCGCGCGAAAACCGAACCATGAATACTGAACCATCGAGCTGAGCAAAGTATTCTCCAGCACGTTCAGCTCTGGCAAGAGGTAGTAGAATTGAAGAACAAAGCCGAACTGTTCATTGCGCTGGCGGCTGCGCTCGTCAGCTGAAAGCTTGACGATATCGTTCCCGCCGAATTCGACTGACCCGCCATCGGCGCTGTCGAGC
>JACMJD010000514.1 GCA_014380825.1 Phycisphaerae bacterium
AACGCGTGCACGCCCCAGCGTTCTTCCCACAAGTCGTAACTCGGTAGCGGCAGCCCGGTGCGATGATCGCGATAGCGGCACATGAAGTCGGCGGCCTTCTGCACAATGTCGACCCAAAGCGGGCGGATGAACTCGATGTCGCGATAGCGGTAGTAATGCCGCCACAGCGCCCACACGACCAGCGCTGTTTCGTCTTCCTGAATTGGCAGCGACGTGTGCCCTTTCATCACCCACGGATGCCAGCTCGATGCCGGCGAGCCGTCGGGGTTGTACTTGTGATAGAAGTAGCCTTCCTGCGTGATCGTGCGCTGGCAGAAGCTGTAAAACGATCGCGCCACATCCGGGAAGCCGGCGAGGTCCAGCGAATCCGCGACCAGCGCCCCATCGCGCGGCCAGACATACGAGTAGGTGTCGCGGCTGAACTGCATGATGTCGCTGTCGTTGGCGGCGCAGATCGCGCCGTTGTTGTCGATCTGCGTGCGCACGACCAGCAGGCTGCGTTTGAACAGCTCAACAACCTTCGGCGGAAGGTTACCGAAGTTAATGTTGGTCCCGCCGACCCACAGCCGCCAGTAGGAGCTGGTTCGATCCAGCACCCCCTGCGGGCCGATCTTCAGCAGCCACTTGTGCAGCTCGAGGAGCTCCTCGCGGCTCTCGCCGGCGATGATCACCATATAGATCGTGCGTTCGCCGTCGCCGGGAATGTGGACGTGATGCGCGATGGTCGAATCAACCGCGCCCTGCGCGATCGGATTTCCTTGCAGATGTCCGTCTTCGGCGTCGCGCCAGGTTCCTTCAGCGCCATGGAAGCCGCTGGTCCCGCAGGCGAACTCGTCGATGCGCTGTTCACCCGATGCGAAGAACGTGGCCATCAGATACCGCTTGCCGCGATAGTGAACGATGCTGCGCAGCTCGGGGTCGTAGTAAGCGGTGTCGCCGACCTTCGTGCCGAACATGTTGAAATCCTGGTGATGCATCACCCGGATCGTGCGCTCGACGGGCCAGAGGTTCTTGATCTTGATCTTGCGAACGTGAATGTTGCGATGGAAGTCGACGACGTCGTTGCAGTACATCGCGATGCGCAGGTCTTTGTTGTCGAGCGCGACGGAGGTTGTGAGCGTGTCGCGAAGGTAGCGCTGGCGGATGGTCCAAGCGGGATCGTTCGTCCACGACAGGTGGCCGCCGCGCTTGCCGGGAAGATCTGCGTAGATCCCGAACCGGCACGGCCCGGCGCCGGCGTGGTTTTCCTGGCCGACGTGCGGGAAGTACAGATCGCGGATCTGGTAACGATCGTCGAACGTAATGAGCAACCGGCCGTTACCGACTGGGATATCACGAGGCATGGCGATGAATCTTTCTGCGAAAACATCTTCAGGACCCGAACGCCACGCGCACGGCCGGCGCAGCAAATCAGCGCAAGTCCTTGTGAGCTATCGGCAAGATGAAGGGGGTGTCACAACCGGATGAAAATTGGTTACCGGTAGGACCGATAAGCGGAAGGGCGGGCAGCGGGTTGAATAGTTGAAGTGCCAATCCGCAATCGGCGTCCCGCAACTTCAACATGCGACGTGCAACGCTCGATCAAAAAGAGACGCCCAAAAAGAAACACCGCGCATCTTCCGATGCGCGGTGTTCAGTTTCTTATTGACGTCGAACTCGATTAGTTCGAGCGGCGACGGGCAACCAAGCCGAGCAAGGCGATGCCCGCCAGACCCATGGAGGCCGGTTCCGGAATCGGCAGGGGGCCGAAGCTGGGAACAACGGCGACCGAGCCGTTGATGACCGAGTTGGTCGCCGGGACAAACTGCGTTGCGTCCGTGTGGATCACAAGCAGGGTGCTGTTGCCACCCGGGCCGATACCGGGGCCACCGGTGTAGTCCCAACCGACGACTTTGCCATTGGCGCTACGATCGACAGCGATCGGAAGCGCGCCCGGAACCAAGGCAAGGTTCACGCCCACGTCGGTCAAGTAACCGCCGTAGTTGATCGTGACCAAGCGTTCGAGCGCGTCGGGTCCGTTGTTGGTGAGAAGGAAGGTGAAGGTCAAACCGGTGGCGCCGAACGGGTTACCCGGATCAGCCGAGTAGACGCGCGTGCGGAGCGTTCCGCTGAAGCTGACGGTGTCGACCGACGTGAACGGCTGAGCGCCGGAATCGACGATCAGCGCCGCACCCGCGGGTGTGGCCGTCGGTCCGGGAGCTACCGTCGCGCCGGGACCGAGCAGGGTCGCCATCGCGTTCGAGGAAAGGAAAGCAACTCCTGCACAAACGATCAGTGCTGAGAGCGAACGGCCAATTGTTCGAGTGAATCGCAGACCCATGAACCCGCCTCCTGTTCCAGCGAAATCCGATGCGTGAGGTACGCAGCGTGAACCGCAGGAACGCAAATTTCTCCAAACTCCTTCGGTGGGTCCCTGCCGGTAGAACACCCCGGATCGGAACCCCATAGCCCTTCCGGCTGAATAAACCGGAGACTTCAGCAAAATACCTCGTGACCACCGGCGGTTGCAACAAAAATCAACCTACAAAATACTCATTTTTTTGGGGACGTACATCAATGGCGTTGAATCAAAAAAAGAGGGCCGTTCAAATGAACGGCCCGTAACGTTTCGTGTTAATTTGGGGTGCTTTAAAGTCTATCGTCGGCGGAAGCCAACCAACAGTCCCAACGCCGCTAAGGTGGCAACCGAAGCGGGTTCCGGAATGGCTGCGGTGATATCGACGATGGTCAATCCACCATTGATCTGCCCCAGATTCGTTGCAAGGCCAGTCGCGAGGTTGATCGTGTAGAGGTTCGAGATTGAGCCCCCCGAAGGCAGCATCGCAGCGTAGGCGATGTTTGTGCCGGCTTCGATATCGAAACCAAGGATTGCGGCTACGTCGGATCCCAGCGGCCCGACGGTGCCGAGCGTGCCGGCACTATTCGCTTGCGTGACCAGGATGTCGATATTGGTGTCGATCCCATAGAGTTGGGTCGAGGCCGCACCATTGACGTTGTTGGTATAAGCGCTGCCCACGACGTTCGGATTCACGCCAAAATTCGGGTCAGCCGGGCCGTAGAACAGGTTGGTGACTTGCGTCGCCACGCCGGTGTTCGGATCGAGGACGTAGTTGCGATCCGTCTCGCTGACGACGCGGATTCGGTCGATCACAGGGTTGAAATCGAAACCAAACTGCGTGCCGTTGAGCGTCAAGCCAAGGGCTCCAACGAGCGTCGCCGCCCCAGTATTCGGATCGACGGTATACAAGCGGCTCTGGCTGCCCAGCGCGTAAAGACCGCCATTTGCAGGCCGAAAATCGAGACCGATCGTATTCTCACCGGGCAACATCCCGGTGATCGCGAGCGAACTGTCGATCGTCCCCGGGCTGGCGCTGTTGAATTGCAGCAGGTTGTTGTTTGAACTGACGCCGTAGATCACAGCGGCTGACGCGACGCCAGCGGTCGAAAGGCAAACACCGCATGCCGCGGCAGCCATCATCCGCACGAATTTCTTGGAGACCCGCATCGAAACCCTCCCACGACCGTCGTATTCGACGGCGCATTCCTGAACTGATTTTGCACACTGTTCCGCGTGAGGTGTCGAGTGACCGCGGAACCCAATAGCCGAACCGAACCGGTCAATCCCTAATGTGGCCGATCACGGGCATGATTGCAAGAAAAATGACGAGAAGATGAATTGCGTGTCCATCCGCCGCTGATCGAGGCGATTCAAGCTTAAACGCGTATTTCGGGCCCCGATTGCGCATTCATTGATGTTGCCATCCAACGTTCGATCGCTGCCCTCGCGATATGGCAAAATTCGGTAACCTGCTGCGGCGCGCGTCCGATAAACTGGGCAGGATTGATGGTCTCATCGAGCTTCACCGATGTGAACGCCGAGTCGGACCGAAGCCGCTCTATCAAATCGTTCGGCTTCCCGTGCGTTTTCACCTGTTCGGCCGCAGCCTGCGAATGAGCGCGAATGCGTTCGTGCAGAACTTGCCGATCGCCGCCAGCACGCACCCCGGCCATCAGAATTTCTTCCGTTGCCATGAACGGCAGCTCCGCATTCACGGCGGCCTCGATGGTTTTCGGATACACGACCAAGCCGCTGGCAACGTTCTCGCACAGCAGGAGGCAGCCATCGGTCGCGAGGAACGATTCGGGAATGCTCAGCCGTTTGTTGGATGAATCGTCCAGCGACCGCTCCAGCCACTGCTCGGCCGCCGTCATTAAGGGATTCTGCACCAGGCTGATGACAAACCGTGCCAAGCCGGTCGCGCGCTCGCAGCGCATCGGATTCCGCTTATATGCCATCGCGCTTGAGCCGATCTGCTCGGCCTCGAACGGCTCTTCGAGCTGCTTCAGGCCCGCCAGCAACCGCACATCGTTGCTGAACTTGTGAACGCTCGCCGCGATCCCCGCCAGCGCACCCAGAATCTGCGCATCGATCTTCCGTGGATAAGTCTGGCCGGTGACAGGAAACGACTGCTCGAACCCGAATCGCGTCGTGACCATCTGATTGAGTTGATCGCACTTGGCGTGATCGTTGTCGAACAGCGCCAGGAACGAAGCCTGCGTGCCGGTCGTTCCTTTCACGCCGCGGAATTTCAGCGTCGCGATCTGATGTTCGAGCGTCTCCAGGTCGATCAACAAATCCTGCGCCCAGAGCGTCGCGCGCTTGCCAACGGTGGTGAGCTGCGCGGGCTGGAAATGCGTATATCCCAGCGTCGGCAGATCCTTCCACCGCATCGCGAAATCGAGCAAGGCGGCGATCGTTCGGGCGAGTCGCGTCGCCAGCAGTTTCATGCCCTCGCGCATGATGATCAGGTCGGCATTGTCGACGACGTACTGGCTGGTCGCGCCCAGGTGAATGATTCCCTTGGCCGCGGGCGCGACTTGTTCGAACGTGTGGACGTGCGCCATCACGTCGTGACGCAGCCGTTTTTCCCAGTCGGCCGCCAGATCGAAATCGATGTCATCGAGATGCGCCGACATCTGCGCGATCGCCTCTTCGCTGATGCGCGTCAGACCCAGTTCTCGCTCGCATTTGGCCAGCTCAAGCCAGAGCCGTCGCCAGAGCGTGAATTTGTATCGCGGCGAGAAAAGCCGAAGCATCTCCTGGCTGGCGTTGCGGGAGGCGAGGGGCGATTGATAAGTGTCGAATTGATCGCGCGGCATGCGCCGGCGATTGTAAGCCAAACGTTGCCGATCATCACTTCTTCACGAGGTCGGCGAACTTCGTCCGCACCTTCTCGATCTTCGGCAGCGCCCACTGCACGACGTACGGATCGCGCGGATTCTTCACGACGTAATCCTGGTGATACGCTTCGGCCGGAAAGAAGCCGGCGCCGATGGGCTCGAGCGCTACGACGATCGGCTGATCGAACACTTTCGCGTCGGTGAGTTGCTTGATGTACGCCTCGGTCACCTTTTTCTGTTCGTCCGATTCGCAGAACACCGCGATGCGGTACTGCGTGCCGTGATCCGGGCCTTGGAAGTTCAGCGCGGTGGGTTGAAAGATCGTGAACATCACCTGCAAAAGCTGGGCGTATGAGATCTTCGTCGGATCGTACGTGATGCGGACCGCTTCGGCGTGCTTGGTCTTGCCGGCGGAAACTTGCTCGTACGCCGCGGTTTCCTTGGTGCCGCCGGCGTAGCCGGAAGTGACGTCGGTCACGCCGTTGAGCTGTTCGAACGTCGCCTCGACGCACCAGAAGCAGCCGGCGGAGATGACGATGCTGCGCGAGGTCTCGCCATCTTTGGCGGGCCAATCGACCGCAGGCTTCGGAACATCGTGCCCGCCAGGCGCGGCGGTGGAGCAGGAGATCAGCATCGCAAGCAGTAACGGTAGTAATTGAATGGGTCGCATCGTTCGAAATTGTATGCCGGCAAGAGACGAATAAGATTGCAAACATGATTCGACCCGCCGAACCACGCGATGTGCCGGAAATCGCGAACCTGATCCGCGAGCTGGCAGATTACGAGAAACTTACCGATGAAGTGACGTTCGATGTCGCCGAGCTGCGCGAACATCTGTTCGGACCGCGTCCGTACGCCGAAGTGCTGATGGCCGAGCACGATGAGCTTGTCGGGCAGACGCGAGCGGTGATCGGCTTCGCGTTCTTCTTCCACAACTTCTCGACGTTTTGCGGCAAGCCGGGCATCTATCTCGAAGACCTGTTCGTCCGCCCGCAATATCGCGGACAGGGATACGGAAAAGCCCTGCTCGCGGCACTGGCCAAGCTCGCGATCGACCGAAACTGCGCGCGACTCGAGTGGGCCGTGCTCAACTGGAACACGCCGTCGATCG
>JACMJD010000515.1 GCA_014380825.1 Phycisphaerae bacterium
AGTTCATGCCCGCCGACTATCGCAGCGATCTGCGGGCGATGTTTGAGACGCGCACGGTGCCGGAGGATCCGAGCATCTATGTGTGTGCCTCGACCCGCACCGATCCGACGCAAGCACCGGACGGCTGCGAGAACCTGTTCGTCCTGTGCAGCGCGCCGGCATTAAACGGCGCGGGTGACAAGATCGATTGGACGATCGAAGGACCAAAGTACGCGCGCCGGATCATTGAAACGCTCGAGACGCGATTTGGTCTGACCGATCTGCGCAGGCGAATCGTCGTACAGCGCACGATCTCGCCGCTGGATTTGAAATCGCTCTACAACGCCAACGCCGGCAGCATTTATGGATTGGGCAGCAGCTCGCGGCGAGATGCGTTTCTGCGTCCGCCCAATCGCGACAAGCGGATCCGGAACCTCTATTTCGCCGGCGGCGCCACACATCCGGGAGGCGGCCTGCCGCTGGTGGCGCTCAGCGGGAAGATCGTCAGCGAGCTGATCGCAGATGATTTGGGCGCCGCTTGATGAATCACCATGCGTGAAGCGTCGTGAACACTAACCCGACGCCAACGGCTCCGAATACGACTAGTTCAGTGATGCCGACAATGACCCGCAAAATTGAGTTGGCCATGTGCTTGATCCTCATTTCGAGCGCGATATGAATGCGCCGTAGGCGCTGACTCGATCCAAGCAAAGTACAGGCCGACATTCGCATGTCGCGATGTTTCGCAGCCGGGCAGGAATCGCCTGGCGCTTTGGGAAATCTGTATGATGCCCGTACGACAGAGTACGCGCACCATCGCGACACCAACCGACACGGATCGCCAGCGCGGCGCGATCCGTTATCGTACCGCCGAGGATTTTCTGGACAGTTCTTCCGATTCCATCCGACTGGGCGTGCCGGTGGCGCTGCTGATCACGATCAGCGCGATTGCTCTCATTCCCGCTACGCGCCGGGTTTTTCGCCCGATCTGTCGAGCCCTGGCTCGCACTGCGAGATACCCGCGGCTCTCCCTTGCGATCCTCACGATTTTCGCCGCGATGCTGTTCGCGATCCCATGGATGTTCGGCAAAGTTCAGCCGGCAAACGTACACGATGAGTTCTCCTACCTGTTGGCGGCCGACACGCTTCGACACGGGCGGTTGACGAATCCCACGCCGCCGTTCTGGGAATCGTTTCAGACGATGCACGTGCTGGTCACGCCGACATACATGTCGAAATTCCCGCCCGCGCAGGGTCTGATGCTGGCGGCGGGGTGGGTGATGGGCTCGCCACGCGTCGGGGCGATCGCATCGGGCGCGCTCGCGTGCGCCGCCGTCGCGTGGATGCTGCGATCGCGAATGTCGTGGCGGTGGTCGCTGGTTGGCGGCCTGCTCGCGGCGCTTGTGCCGGCGACGTACGAATGGACGCAGAGTTTCTGGGGCGGCAGCGTCGCGATGCTCGGCGGCGCGCTCTTCTGCGGCGCGATGCTTCGCGCCGATCGCCTGCTCATCGTCGGCAAGTTTGCGCGCCGAGAAGCGCTGAAGATCGGCGCGATCGCCGGCATAGGATTGGCCATCCTTGCGAACAGTCGCCCATTTGAAGGGATGCTCTTCGCGATCATCCTTGGAACAATCCTGTTGACGAGAATCATCCGTCGTCACCGCTTTTCGCTTGGCGGCTTAGCGCCATTTTTCGCAGGCGCGATGATCATGCTCGCGCCGGTCGGCGCGTGGATGGGTTACTACAACTATCGCATCACCGGCAGCCCGCTGCGCATGCCGTATGAGTTGCACGCCGAGCAATACATGACCGCGCCGGTTTTCTGGTGGCAGGGCACGCACCAGCCACAGACGGATATCCCGCACATCCGCGCGTTCCACGAACAGTTTGAATTCCGCGAGTACAACGAACAGCTCTCGCTTGGCGGATTCTTCGCCAACGCTTATCGCAAGGTCTCGTTCATTCTGCGGATGTGGCTGCACCCTCTCATCGGCATCGTAGTACTCGTGGGTGGCGCGTTCGCATTATGGCGATGGCGCACCGCGCGATTCGCGCTGCTGGTGCCGCTGATCCTGCTGATCGTGCACATGCTCTGCACGCCGTGGCTGCGCGCGCACTATCTGGCGCCGGTGATGCCGTTGTGGATCATGTTCGTGGTCTATTCGATTCGCGGAATCGGGAAGATCCCAATTCGATCCAGATCGTTGCGGTTCTCAGCGCTCGGCGTGGCAGTTGGTTTGCTCATCGCGTCGGCGGCCTTTTCGATCCACAACAATATCCTCGTGGCCGGGCTGGAGCTGAGCGGCAACAATGCTCGCCAGACCGTTTTGGACGCGGTGAACAACGTGCCGGGCCAGCATGTCGTCCTGGTGTATTACGCCGACGGTCCGCAGAATCCGTATGAATGGGTCTACAACCCGGCGGACATTCCGAACGCGCCCGTGATTTTCGCGCACGTGCGCACACCAGAACAAAACACGGGACTGGCGAACCATTACTCGGAGCATTCGTTCTGGCTGCTGACCATCATGAACGAACGATTCCAGTTAAAATCCCTGCGGCTGATGCACGAGCCGCAATCGCAGACGCCGCCGCCGACAAACCATTGATACAACAATGCTCAAACGCCTGAGTTGGCTTCTCGTCCTTGTCGTGATCACCGGCTGTTCGACGACCAAGCCGACGCCGACGAACAATGACGTCGTCATCTGGCTCAGCCTTGATGGCATGCGCGGCGATTATGTCGATCGCGACCGCGGTCGCCTGCCGACGCTGTCGCGGCTGATGCGCGACGGCGCATTCACGCGCGAGCTTGTGCCGGTGTTTCCGTCGATCACGTTCCCATCGCACACGTCGCAGGCAACGGGTGTGGCGGTGTCGGAACATGGTGTGACCGGCAACACGTTTTACGATTCGCGGACAAAGCAGCTCTACAAATACCCGGATGATGCGGCGCTCATCGAGGCCGAGCCGATCTGGGTGACCGCCGCGCGTCAGCACGTGCGCAGCGCGGTGATCAATTGGCCGATGTCCAATCGCCAACAGGGCGCAGCGCGAGCGGATTATTCTGAAGACGCGTTCGACAAAGAGGCGACCGACGCCGATCGACTCGCTCGACTGCTGCAAGTCTGGCGCGACGATGATCCATCGCAGCACGGCGGGCGGCCGCTGCGTTTGCTGATGAGCTACGTGCTCGCCCCCGACAAGATCGGCCACAAGCACGGTCCCGATTCGCCAGAGCTGCGGCAGGCGCTGGTCGAGATGGACCAATTGCTCGGCGAATTTCTCGCCGAGGCGCAGCGACTGTTCGCGCGCGATCACACGGATCCGCGCGATCGGCTGTGGATCATCTTCACCACCGACCACGGCATGACGCCGTCAAAAGGAACACTGAAGCTCGACGACGTGCTTGGCCGCGGGACGGAAAAAGATCTGCACGCCGCGATGACCGGACCGGTCGCGAATTTGTTCCTCGATGACGTGCCGTGGTACGTCCGCGGAACGGTCGCCGACGCGCTCGTCAAACGCCTGCGCGAACATCCGAACATAAAAGCGTGGAAGCGCGACGATCTGCCCAAACACTGGCATTTCGCGCATCCCACGCGCACGGGCAACATCGTCGCGATGCTCGACGTCGGCTGGAGCTGGAAGTCATCGGAGCCCATGACGACGACAACCCAATCCACCCGACCCGCGACCACGCAAACTACCGGGCCGCGCGGTCAACATGGCTACGCGGCCGAAGACGATCCGAACATGCTCGGCTTCGCAGTGTTCTGTTCGCCGGGACATGCGATAAATGAACGCGATCTGAGGCGAGTGGATTCGCTGCAGTTGCATCCGACGGTGGCAAGATTGCTGGGGATTCAACCCGCAAAGCGCGCCAGTGGCCGCGCGCTCGCGATTGATGCCGGGCCCATTAAGTAAGCCACTCCGCCGGCCAGGTTTCAAATCGCCGCACGTACTCAATTTCCAGGCCATCCTCATCATCGATATGTGAACCGCATTTTTCGAAGCCGAGGGATTCGGCCATCGCCGTCGAGGGCAGGTTCTGCGGTGAAACGGAAAGAACAAAGCATCGTTGCCCGTGCAACGCGTACGCCCAATGCATCAATGCGAAGGCCGCCTCCGTCGCGTATCCGCGCCGCCGGTACGGTGCGTCGACGGTGTAGCCCAGCTCCACGCCGTCCGGAGCGATCGCGGCGAGGTACTCCGGGCGAGGCGCCGTGTGGAAGCCGGTCTGTCCGACCATCACGCCTGAATCGCGATCCACCATCGCTCGAATCAGCCACGGTTGCACCGAAGGGTCGCGGCGGATTTGCCCCAGTCGCATTTCCAATACTCCCCGCGACATGTCGTTGAGCAGCAGATCGCCGTCGATCCGGCATTCCAGAAGCCCCAGCGCGCCGGTCGTATCACCGACGAGCAGCGCTTCCATCACCGGCACGCTCATCGATCGAAGTGAAAGTCGTTTTGATTCGATCGGTTCGCACATAGTTCAATTGGAATCTCCGCCTGCTCCGACAGTCCGATCAACACTTCGGCGACTTGCGCTTTTTGCCGATCGCGCTGCGGGCTTCGAATTTCTTGATCTTTTCGGGTGCGAACGGAACCGTGCAATCGCCGACCAGGTCGATGGTGACTTTGCCGATACTGTGGGCCGTATCGACCGCCAGCTTGTGGAGCGGCTTCACGTAACAGGCGACGGCGATGACGAAACTGTTCATCACATACTTGACGCGATCGGGCTGCTGGTGGATCGACTTCGCCACGCTCCCCAGGAGCGACTTGATCTCGCCGAGGTCAAGGTCCGCGTCTTCCGTGATGGCAACCAGACTGCTGTAAGTCTGCCAGCCGGCCGCGGCGATGGTTTCGTCCTTGGACTTCATCCACTTCAAGGCGATCTCACGGCCATGCGGACTGGACGATGCCACCCACGGAACCGCGTACTCCGCCACCCAGGGGCTGTTGGCGCCTTCGACCCACTTCTGAAGGTCCTTCCTGGTCATCTTCGCGTCGTCCGCGATCAGCCCCGCGAGATACATCGCGTCGGCGATGCCGGTGTCGTAAAGATCCAGCGCGAGCTGATAGTCCATCTTGACGCGCTTCTGGATCTTCTTCATGTCCTCGATCTTCACGCCGAGACACGGCTCCTTGGCGCCGTGGTTCATCCAGGTCTTCTTCGTTTGCGCGGTGCCGAGCTTCTTAAGCTCGGCGACGATTGTCTCGGCGGTCATTTGCTTTCTCCCTGACGCTGGAAGCGAAAAAGTGAACATTACTTCGATCGGGAAAACGATCAGGCAATCGGGGTCATTACTGATTGGCTAATACAATATCAGTAGTGACCCCGTTTTCTCCCGGCATAACAAATCTGTTCAGATTCGATCTCGTCCTCCAATCGCCACCGCCTGCCCGGAGTCCTGCCGAAAGGTCCCGCATTCGAACCTCGCGCTGGCGTGGGCTGAGGTCCTAGACTAAAGGGGGGAAGTTTCTATCGTCAATGACTCCCGGCCGCTTCGATTCCCCAGCGCGCAGGATGCGATAAGCTTTCACTCCCTTCCGGCGGGGCGTGATAGCTCAACCGGGCTCAGCCTGAGAGCGCGGTTGTTTTTCAGACGTGTATATTTGAAGGCGCCGAGGAGAGAATAAAACGTCCCCTTTGGAAGGATGTGCCAGAGCCAAAATTTAAGCAGAAGAGACGCTTGCTCCCGAAGGGTTGCAACTTCGCGCATCCTTTGCTTGAGTACACCAGAAGATTGGTAGTTCGACGACACGCCGCCCAGCATAAATTCACATACTATCAGGGGCAGATACACGGCTCCGCATTGCCTGATGGCGCTCCGGGTATATGCGCCATCAGCGCTAATGCCTAAGTGCACAAGGTATCGATTGTTGTCATAGAACGACCTTGGATAAAATGTTGCCTGATGAGCAGGACAGCTGAAAACATCCGATGCCCGGTTTGCCGCCGGACGTAGCCA